>CAJJMF010000035.1 GCA_905192805.1 uncultured Sutterella sp.
ATCCAAGACTTCGACGTTCACTAAGCGCGCTTCAAACTGTTCGCTTTCGTTACGCACGAAGTGCGGCCAGTGTTGTGCCCCCGGAATCAAGTCGCGCAACTGACTCATCATCTGGCAACCGTTACAGATCCCCAGACCAAAGGTGTCGGGACGCGCAAAGAATTCCGAGAACATTGCTAAGAGACGATCGTTATAGAGCACCGTACGGGCCCAACCGCCGCCCGCGCCCAACACGTCCCCGTAGGAGAAACCACCGGCGCAGGCAATGCCCTTAAAGCTCTTTAAGTCGGAGCGCCCCGTCAAGAGGTCCGTCATATGAAGGTCATACACGTCAAAGCCCGCACGGGTAAAGGCCGCAGCCATTTCGGTTTGACTATTGACCCCTTCTTCACGCAAGACCGCCATCACGGGACGCGCCCCCGTGAGGATGTAGGGCGCTGCCGGGTTTTCTTCGACCGCAAAGGTCGTGTGAGCAAAAAGCCCTGTGTCGGCCTTGTCCGCAATACGACTAAATTCTTGGTCGGCACACAAGGGATTATCACGACGTCGGGCAATCGAGTGCGACACTGCTGTCCAGGCTTCCTGCATTTCCACGCGGGAGGCCGTTAACACGTCCGCCCCGTTATTCAAGACGCGTAACGTATCGGAGTCGTTCACTTCCCCAATGAAGTGCGCGAGGTGGCTTAACCCCATTTCGCGCACGACGCGCACCACGTCGTTGACGCGGTTTTCAGGCACCGCCAACACCATCCCGAGTTCTTCATTAAAGAGGGCGTTCACGGCTTCGGTCGACTGGGTTAAGGACGTGATATCCAACGTGACGCCACGGCGGGACGCGAACATCATTTCCGCAATCGTCGCGACTAAACCCCCGTCCGAGCGGTCATGGTAGGCCGTCACTAAGCCCGCATCGGCCAATTGACGCACGGTCGAGAAGGCACGCGCCAAGAGAAGCGGATCGTCCATATCGGGCGCCGTATCGCCAAAGCTTTGCGTCACTTGTGCCAAGATGGAGCCGCCTAAGCGCGCACGCCCATCGCCCAAATCGAGCAATACCAACACCGTCGGGGTCTTGGGTAACTCAGGGGTCAACGTTTTATGAATGTTTTTCACCGGGGCCGCTGCCGAGACAATCAAACTCACGGGTGAAGTCACGGACTTCTTATCGTCCCCTTCCGTCCACGTGGTCTTCATCGATAAGGAGTCTTTACCGACCGGAATCGAAATCCCTAAGCCCACGGTAAAGTCCGAGGCGGCTTTGACGGCATCAAAGAGTCGAGCGTCTTCGCCCGGTGCCCCACAGGCCGCCATCCAGTTGGCCGAGAGTTTCACCGTCGACAAATCGACGCTTGCCGCCGCCATATTCGTAATCGCTTCCCCAATGGCTAAGCGCGAGGCTGCACGCGAATCAATGACGGCCACCGGGGTGCGTTCGCCCATGGCCATCGCTTCACCCAGCTCCGTTTCAAAGCCCAACGCCGTCACGGCGCAGTCCGCAACCGGCACCTGCCAGGGACCCACAAACTGGTCGCGCACGACTAAGCCACCCACCGCACGGTCCCCAATCGTAATAAGGAAGGATTTGCTCGCCACGGTCGGATGACGCAACACGTCAAGCAACGCGGTCTTCAAGTCCGCATGCTTCAATTCGAAGGGCTTCAAGGGCGTCACATCGTGTTCGACGTCACGGTGCGTGCGCGGGGTTTTACCCAACAGCACCGACATGGGCATATTGACCGCATCGTCTTTCTTGGTTTGCGTTAGACGTAGACGATCCTCTTCGGTGATTTCCCCTAAAACGGCAAAGGGGCAACGTTCACGTTCGCAAAAGGCCGTAAACTTCTCTAACCCTTTCGGGTCCAAAGCAATCACGTAGCGCTCTTGGCTTTCGTTACACCAAATCTCTAAGGGGCTCATCCCGGATTCTTCAACGGGAATCGCGTCCAAACTAAACGTTGCCCCACGGCCACTTAAGTCCGCCAATTCGGGCATGGCGTTCGAGAGCCCACCGGCGCCCACGTCGTGAATCGCTAAAATCGGGTTCGCTTCGCCCAAGGCCCAGCAACGATCGATCACTTCTTGCGCACGACGTTCCATTTCCGCATTACCGCGCTGCACGCTGTCAAAGTCGAGCGCTTCGCTATTGGCTCCGGTCGTCATGGAGCTCGCCGCCCCACCGCCTAAGCCAATACGCATCCCCGGGCCCCCTAACACAATCAGAAGCGACCCCACGGGCGGCACCGTTTTTTCGGTTTGATCGTCACGGATATTCCCAATCCCGCCCGCGAGCATAATGGGCTTATGGTAGCCGTAGCGCACCCCGCCCACATTGGCTTCAAACGTACGGAAGTAGCCTAACAAATTCGGACGACCAAATTCGTTATTAAAGGCCGCACCCCCCAAGGGGCCGTCCGTCATGATCGCGAGCGGCGTAGCAATACGACTGGGCGCCCCGTAGCGCTTGTCGGTCGCGGTGCCGTTCACCACGTCCGTGTCATTTTCAAAGGGCTGCTTCACGTCGTCCAAATAAAGGTTCGAGGTGGTAAAGCCCGTTAACCCTGCTTTGGGTCGCGCCCCACGGCCGGTGGCCCCTTCGTCACGGATTTCCCCACCCGCGCCCGTCGAGGCGCCTGGGAAGGGCGAAATCGCCGTCGGGTGGTTATGGGTTTCCACTTTAAAGACGGTGTGGGTTTTTTCGGGTTTGGCTTCAAAGACGCCCGGCGTTAAATCCAAGTCGCGTTGACGCGGATAGAGTCGCGCCACGGTGGCACCTTCGAAAATGGCGGCATTGTCGGCATAGGCCGTAATCGTGCCTTGCGGGGCCATCTTATGCGTACGACGAATCATCCCAAAGAGGGTTTCTTCTTGTTCCACCCCGTCAATTGTCCAGCGGGCATTAAAGATCTTGTGGCGGCAGTGTTCGGAATTGGCCTGTGCAAACATCATCAATTCCACATCGGTCGGATTGCGTTGTGCCCGTTCAAAGGCGGCCATCAAATAGTCAATCTCATCCTCCGACAGCGCTAAACCCATGTCGACATTGGCACGCACAAGCGCCTCACGCCCTTCGTGGAGCACATCCACCGAGGCCATCGGTTTACTCACCAAGTCCGTAAAGAGCGCCGTGGCGTCAAAGGGAAGGTCAACGACGCTCTCCGTCATCCGGTCGTGTAAGACGGCCGTAATCGCCGCTTTTTCACTCTCGGACAAAGCGCGAATGGCGCTTACTTCATAGATCGTGCCACGTTCAATACGACGCACCGCATCAATCCCGCAGTTGACCGCAATATCGGTGGCTTTACTTGCCCACGGGGAAATCGTCCCTAAACGCGGGATCACCCCAAAACAAAACGCGCCACTCAATGCCGGGCGAGCTTCATCGCCGTAATTAAGTAGCGCGGTTAGACGTTCGGTTTCCTGTTGGGTTAAGGCGCGAGCCGCGTGCACATAGTGCTTGTAGTGCGCTTGAAGGCCCTCGACCGTCGGGACTTGTTGACGGATTTGTGCCAAAAGGCGATCACGACGAAAGTCCGAGAGCGCATCCGGCCCTGCCATTTCAAAGACAACACCCAATGTAGTGGTCATAGTATCTCCGAGAGAATGGTGAAGCGACACGAAGTCCTTCACACAAAAAGAATCGAAAGCAAAAACAAAAGCTCAACGTAGTCGTCCTTCGGGGTCTACGTTCAGATTTGGTCATCGGTTGTGAGCCTTTCGGTGTGCGGTGGATTATACCAACCCAACGCCTAGTGGTGCTGGTCTTTAGGGGGACTTTGTCACGGCCGACCCAAAAGGGTGGCACTCACCGTAACTCGTGATCGTTTGTGTATTGTGTTGCCTAAAAGCCACAAGGAAGACAGAATCTCGGCCACTAAAAATTCGGATTTTTTATAGAGATTACGCAAGAACTGCTATTCCCTTAAATCATTCATTGATCATAAATATTTAAAAATCTATCAAATAAGTTTTAGTTGCTGTATAGTAGAGCAAGTTATTCATTTAGACGGTTCCTTTCCGTCCACACTCACTTACTGGATTTTAAACCCATGAAAAATACACTGACCAAACCAATCAACCTTGGTATTAGCCGTAGTTTCAAAAAATCTCCTCTCACTACTCACCTTCTCCTTGCCGTCAGCCTTCTAGCATTGGGTACCGCCCAAGCTGAAGATTTGGTCGTCAACGACGCCAGCCATCGTGTCGACGTCGATACGACCTATGACAATGTGACCATTACGCGTCATTGGGTGCCCCAAGGCAACGCTGAAGGTTTTGACGAGAAACTCCTTTATATTGGTAATCCAGACATTCATCTCACCATTAATGGAGACTTCATCGCGGATGCCACCGCCGATGTGGGTGATAGTCCCACGGTTGGGAACATCACCACGCTGACGACGCACAGACAATCGGTTGTCAAAATTTTAGGGAATGTCTCCTCCATTACCCGCGTCAACGGCAGTAATGTGACGACGGGCGGTGCGAACAATTTTTACGTGAATTTCGGCAGTACGTTAGATGTGGGGGGTGAAAACACCACGACGAAAATTTGGTCTATCGGGGCAAAGCCCGATGCCCTCACTGCGAAAGACAAAAGCACGTTCACCATTCACAGCACACAAAACCAGATTGTTGGGTCGGTGGACTTCATTAACGAGCTCGACCGTAGTCAAGTCGACTTTATGGAGATCGCCAAAATATTAAATGGCGGTAGAGAGCTCACGGATGGGGATACACCCGTTGATCCTGCCATCCATGATTGGATCATTCAGAGTTCCTACATTGGAGCCATTTTCGGTGGAGATCCAAACGCGTTGTTTGTACGCGATTTAGGACAGTTTATCAGTGATTACACCAATAAAGAGGCAGTAAATCATACCAAGGCGCTCGAAGCGGCGCGTCGCATCTTAGCGCTCGTTAAACCACCGTATGACACCTCATCAGGTAAAGACTCCTTGATGAAAATGACGCTCGCAGGTGAAAACAGTTACTGGTACGGTGATGAACAAAATGGGGCTAACGTCTACATTTCGGTCTCTGGTGTTACGGGCAGTGACTTTAGTGCAACGTATCCTCAAGTAGGCAACTTACTCGCCAACGGGCTCTTTACCGATATTTTGGAAGGCAAAAACTTTAACCCCGAGGCGGGCGGTACTCTAGATGTGACCTTGAAAGACGGTGCTCAGTGGACTTACTTTGGCATCGCGGATTCGCTCAGCAGTACCGTGCCTTTTAGTATTAACACAACCTTCCTAGGGTTTGTTCCCATTCATGCCGACATCGGCACACTCACCATTAAAACCCGCTCGATTCCTAAACGTATCAGCGCGTTAACGCTTGAAGACGGTGGCATCGTCAATCTTTATGACGAAAACATCCTCGCGAAGTGGCGTGAAATCGGGCTTGACCAAGCGTTCCCCGAAGTGATGAACGTGAAGCACGACTACGTGCGTATTGGCGACTTGAAAGGTAACGGCGGTATCTTCCGACTCGATTTGACTGACGATAAAGCCAATAGCGACATGATCTTCGTGGAAAAGGCCTCAGGCGGACCGGGTACGTTCAAGATTGAACCCTATGATCCCAATAAACTCACGGGCATCACTGAAACGAACACGTTGCGCTTTGCCACGGTGTCCGCGGCAGCCAAAGATAACATCACCTTTGTCGACTCGATCAACATTAAGGGTGAACAGCTCAAAGACTATAAGCTCTACATCCGCAAGAAGCCCTACGATGTGAACGATCCCGAAAACGAAACGTACGAAAAGAAGGTATATGACGATGAAGCGGCCTTTGCTGAGGTCGCGAGTACGGATACCAGTGCAACAGCTCGCAGCGCACGCACCTACTACACCTTCAATTCGGCCGTCGATTTTGAAGGCGGTGAAAACTGGGAAATCTATCGCTTTGAAAAGACCGATAACGAAAACGCCCTCAATATTCACCAAAGTCTTGAAAGTGGTTGGTACTACGCCCGCACCCTCGACCGTCTGCATCAGCGTTTAGGCGAAATTCGCTACGCCGATCAAGGCAATAAGGGTCTTTGGGCGCGCGCTCGCTATGAACGCTTAGACCAGCATTCGCTCAACCTGGATCGTACGATGGTACAAATCGGGACGGACTTCCGTAATACGGACCGCAACCGTATCGGTATCGCCTTTGACTACAACTGGGGCGATCAGGACTACGACCATATGAAGGGAAGTTCGGACCTGAAGGGTTACAGTGTGCTGTTCTATGACACCTGGCTCAAAGAAAACGGGGCTTGGATTGACCTCACGGCGAGCTTAGGACGTCAAAAGATCAAGTCCACGACGCCTTGGTCGGATGGCACGGAGTTCACCAGTAACTACCATCAAAACGTCTATAAGCTCGGTATTGAAGCGGGTCACAAGTTTGATCACCAGACCGATGCAGCAACCTACTTCATCGAACCGCAGTTGCAGTTGCAGTACACGCGTGTTGGCTCCACGTCGTTTACGACCAGCAACGATGTGAACGTCTCGATTGACTCCGCTAAGTCCCTCATCGGCCGTGCGGGCTTCCGTTTAGGTCGTGAATGGCTGAACGACGCAGGTCGCATGAATAACGTTTACCTCGTGGCGGACGTGTTGCGTGAATTTAGCAACGGTCAAAAAGGCGTGGCGACGCTCGGAATCGATAATACCTACCATGCCTGGGGTGGCAAGAGCACTTGGTACGACTTAGGGATTTCAACGCAAATGAGTCTCTCGGAACGTACTGCCCTGCACTTAGATCTTTTGAAGAACTTTGGTGCGGGCTACCATAATGCGTGGTTGGCGAACGTCAACTTCCGCTACACCTTCTAACACCCAGCCGTTAGCATCGATTGAGCGCCATTCTTCCTTCGTGGAGTGTGGCGCTTTTCTTTATGGATGAAAAACCGCCCCACCCACTCAGTTCGAGACAAGGCTGAGGAAGATGAGGCGGTTGAATCGCGATTTGGACTATTGACTCTTGCTATTCGCGAAATAGAAAAAGTGAACGCTCGTTCACTTTCATGAGATTTTAACATAGTCCGTCGCCTTTGGACCACGTTCTCCTCCTTTTGCGCGTTTATTTCACCCTATCTCCATCCAATGGGATAGACCTAAGGTGAGACACGCAAGAAAAATTGCCTCCTCCCCTGAGCAAAGTGAAGAAGGCAATTCAAAAACCCATGACCAGGTACGTTGGGTGACTAGCGAGGCGAAACTTTCATGAGGGCTTTCAGTTCGTTAATCGCTTTCGCTAACTCAGCGACTTGGTTTTCCAAGGTTGCGTTTTGGCTCGCTAACTGGGCGTTTTGGCTTTCAAGCGCCTGCACCTTCGTCAACAGCCCGCGCGTCTTGGCGTCTTGATCGTCCGCCAATTCTTTTTGCATCACGTAGCTGGCCGTGATCGGACTGGCTTGATAGCGTTCCGCCGCGGCTCGGTACTCGGTATCGTTTAACTTAAAGGATTTACCGCCAAACTTGAACGTAAAGCCCACGTTAAACATCGGATGTTGATTGACCGCCACACCCGCATGGAGCATAAAACGTTCGCTCGTGTAGTGGGCTAGCCCTAAGGAGAGCGCATAGCTACCACGATAGCCCCCCATCGCCGCCATAAACTGCGTGGGCTGGAGCGGATCGTACTGAATGGGCTATAACCCAGCCAAGGCAGCCGAGGTAGCCCCCGCATCGCGAATATCACTAAATATTTCTATTAACCTATTTTATTTGACTCTCTGACTGTCGTTTATAATGATGTATTATCGTCACAACTTTTAGCTAATCCGTACAGATGATTTGTATTCAGCGGTATGACTTGAGTTGATTTTTATTTTATTTACACTGAAACGCTTGTTCTTCAAATTAATTGATATTAACGATTATTGTCGCCATTTTTCTATACACGGAGCGACGCTTTAGAGGATATCGAAACGGCTTCATGTCTTCCCTACGCAGCCAATCGATATGAAAAACGCCTCAAAGTATCGCTACCTTAAGGCGTTGCAAACTGACGACAGAACCGTTCGCTTAGGCGTCGGTGGGTTTACGCATAAAGTGTAAGAGCACGATGGCACCAATCAGGCACACGACCCCTGCCCCCAGACTGAGGACTAAGTTCGCGTGGGTGAACCCAGCGACCACATAGCCCACGAACGCGCAGACAGCGGTCAAGAGGCTATAGGGCAACTGGGTCTGCACGTGTTCAATGTGTGAGCAACCTGAGCCCGCCGAGGAGAGAATCGTCGTATCGGAAATGGGCGAGCAGTGGTCACCAAAGACCGAGCCCGCGAGCGTTGCGGAAAGGCCCACGATCGTTAACGAGGGATCGATCTGCGCCACCACCGGCACCACGATCGGCAAGAGGATCCCGAAGGTCCCCCAAGCGGTCCCCGTGGAGAACGACAAGAAGGCAGCAATCACGAAGATCATCCCCGGAAGGAAGACCGACCAATCGGCCCCACCACTCGTCACCAAGCTTTGCACAAATAAGGGGGTCTGAAGCAGATCACGGCACACCCCAGACAACGTCCACGCGAGTACCAAGATGATGTTCGCGGGGAGCATCAACTTCATCCCTTCGACTAAGCCCGACATAAAGTCGCTAAAGGGCACTAAGCCACGCGGCACATACATTAAGAACGCCGCTGCCAAGGCACCAAAGCTTGCCCACACCAGAGCGGGCGCAGCCGAGGCGTTCCCCATCGCGGAAGCAAACGTATGGTGCGCCGGATCCTTACCCCAATAGCCACCCGAATAAAGGAGCGCTAAGACGGCAAAGACGACCAAGGCGAAAATCGGGACCAACATATCCATCGCACGACCACGCGGATTGCTCTTCGGGGGTTCAGCCGAGGTGGAGAGCGCGGTATTTTCTTCGCCGCGATCGGCACGTTCTTCGCTTCGTGCCATCGGGCCAAAGTCAAAGCCCGTAAAGACGATGAAAAACACCATCAATAAGCAAAGAAGCGCGTAGAAGTTCCACGGAATGGAGGCCACAAAGGCGCCTAAATCGCTTTCAAAGGCACCGGTGTCTTTTAAGGAGGAGCCCACCGCAGCAGCCCAGGAACTCACCGGGGCAATAATACAAATCGGGGCAGCGGTTGAGTCGATAATGTAGGCCAACTTCGCACGCGAAATCTTGTACTGATCGCACACCGGACGCATCACGGTCCCCACCGTCAAACAGTTAAAGTAGTCGTCAATAAAGATCAGCACCCCGAGACCCGCGGTGGCGCCCAGCGCACTCCGACGCCCTTTGATTTTGCTTACAGCCCATTTTCCGTAAGCTTTCGTGCCGCCCGACATCGCGACCACGTAGACCAGAGCGCCCAAGAGTGAGCAGAAAATCAGAATATTAAAATCGACCTTATTACCCATGGTGGTAAAGGCCGTTTCGAGTGTCCCCATCAGGACGTTTCCATTGGTACCCACGGTATAAATGAGGGTCCCTGTTAAAATCCCGATGATCAAAGAAGACAAAACTTCCTTGGTCACGAGAGCAAGCGTAATGGCTACGATCGGTGGAACGATGGATAGCCAACCAGCGTTAAACGGTTCCATGACACGTTATCCTTTGAAAAAAAGTAAACGTCATGCCCTTCCACTTGATGTCGGAATGAGAGTGGCTCCGTGGGCGGTTGCTTCCAATGGGTGGTCTCGACCACTCAAAGCCAGGATCTCAACGAGCGTTTGACACTGCTAAAGGACTAAACGCCAACGTGTCACTCGTTAAGGTAGAAGCGCGACGCGCACCGAGTCTCCCATTTCCCATTTGTTTCCAGGCGACAAATGGTCGAATTGGGTAGATGGGTCATAACTAAACGATGTTCTGAAAAGTGGCAAGTCAGCGTGCGCTCCCCCAAAGTGCTCCGTCTCGGGTTAAGCAAATGGGTTCCAAGCGGGGTCACTCATCACAAGCGGGGGGGGCTGTACGTGATTGACCTTTTCAAGTCGGGAGTTTACCAAACGCAACGTTTATTTACACTTCGTTTTTCTTGTCCCCTCCCCACAAATCCCCCAAACCCTGCGTGAGGGTAACTTCTCTACGTGATATCACCTAAACACTTAAGCGTAACGATGCTCTCGTGCTACGCGACTCGATAATAAAACCGCCCGGTCGGGCTCCCCCATAAAGAAAGCGACCGTTTTGGGAGAAACGATCGCTTTCTGTTAGGGTAATCCCCAGTGAATCCTGCCCTCACTCGGGCGATTCCGTTATGCCCTTAGCGGGCCTTGTACGGGAGTCCTGCTTTTTGACACGCCTCTTTCACAAAGCGATTGGCGTTACCCTGTAAGGACTCAATGCGTGCCGCACGGGTGCATTCCCAGGCCGTTACAGGATAGGTGCGGTTCCATTCTTCGACCATCTTACGGACCCGATCCCCCATCTGATAGTGGGCTGGATACGTGGCGTCCATGTAGAGCATGGCGCGCGAAATTTCCCCGCGGGAGCGTTCGGGCGGCTCCGCATAGTTCCCGGCAACCTTCATTTCGCAGGTGCCAAACGTATTGGGGACATTCTCTAAGAGGCGGTACGGGTAATTGGATCGCACAGCGTTCACGGCCCCGACCGCCGGGAAAAGGTTATACATATCGGCCTGCATGTAGCGGTACTCTTGGTTACGGTCTTCCGCACACTTGCGACCTTTATAGTAGTGACCGTTGGGACGCTTACAGGCGTCAACGCCTTGGGTCCATTCGGTAAAGGATTGTCCAAAGTGTTCGGCCGGCACGACGTGTTCCCATTCGATACGCGCGGCGCGTTCTTTGTGTTCGGGGGCGACAAACCCACGTGGCAGATCGACGTCTTTATTCTTTTCGAACGGATACCCACAGTAAAGCGTCGTACGATGGTCAAAATAGACTTGGCGCAACAGAATGTTTTTGACTTTCTGGAAGTCATCATTGGCGCGGTTGCCTTGGTAGTCTGCGCCCGGTGTAAAGTCTTTCCCGGATCGCTGCGGCAACTCTTTCACGTCCTGAGGGTCGTAGTTGGTGAGTATATCGGTCACAGTCTTGGCTAACTTCACCGCATTTTCGACGGTGAGTTGTTGGCTCAGCCCACTGATTTTCTCAGCAAAGTTGCCAGGGGTATTGGCAAAACTTGCACCCGAAGTGATTAACCCCAGGGCGAGCGTACTACTCAATAGCGTACCGTACAAAAAGGGTACACGTGTTGACGGTTTTGACATGTTTTTTCTCCGCTTTGCTTCTTCCGGGCGTCCTCAAGCCTCGCGCCATATCGAACCCTCGGTGAGCATTTCCATCGTTGTCGCACTATTCTACTCAACATGCGTGTCATTCACCGTAACAAATGATGTGTGCACCAAGACTGGGTCGAACCTATCCCACTAGGGAAATCCCTAAACGCAAATCGCGCCAATATCTCCCGCGGGAGGTAGGCAAAGCCCAACGCCTTCGATATACTTAAGACTATCTTAAGTAAAAACTTAAGTTTGACCCCTACGCATTCAGCAACTGATTTCAGCACCATAAGGTTGATGGAGCGCGTGATAGATGATTTGGAGATAACGATGACAAAGTTACCGATGCTCGCCGTAGCCCTGTTGGCTGCCCTGACTCTTGCCACAACCTCGGCTCAAGCCGCCACGGGTGCTGAACGCCATACCGCTAAAGGGATTGCGTGTGAAGCGTGCCACGGACCGGATAAAGCCAATCCGAAGGAACCCACCTTGGAAACCTGCACGGGTTGCCACAATTTGAAGCAGTTGGTGGAAAAAACCAAGGATAAAAAGCCGCACAATCCGCACACCTCGCCTCACTATCAAGACACGCTCGACTGCATTAACTGTCACGTGATGCACGGGGATACGGTGAATTTCTGCGACCAGTGCCATTCGTTTGGCTTCAAGGTACCTTAATCGATTCGGTGGGGTCGGACGAATCCGACCCCCCCGTAAGAGCCTCCCAGCGTACGCACGTGGGAGGCTTTCGCTTTTTGTGGTTGGGTTTGTGGATGGCTTGATGGGTGGCTTTGTGGATGGTTTTTTGGGTGGGCTCACCCACGCGCTTAGCCGAGCGTTTTAGTCGTTCGTCGTGCGCTCCACAGCGCGTACGGCCTGCGTTAATTCCGCCACGCCTTTTACGCCCAATTTAAACGCGGCTTCGCTACGGTAAATCTGCACCGTCTTGGGAGAAATCCCTAAGCGCTCCCCGATTTCGCGATTGAGTAACCCTTGGGCCACCAATTCCACGACTTCGATTTCCCGCGGCGTAAGCGTTGCCCAACGCGAGCGAATATCGCGCTCCACGTCGCTATTTTTCGGATACACCTCAAGGGCCCGATAAATCGCATCCAAGACCTTGGTGCGTTCGGCGGACTTTTGAATAAACGCCACCGCCCCTTTTTGCATCGTTTCGACCGCCATTTCGATCGTGCCGTAGGCGGACAAAAAGATAATGGGGAGGTGAATCTCGCGCTGAAGCATGGCTTCTTGGAGTTCCAACCCACTCATGCCTTCCATCCGCACGTCGAGGAGTAAGCAGCCTGGACGCGAAGGCATATCGTTCACTAAAAAGTCGTGCGCACTTGCATAGTGCGCCACCTCAAAACCTTCGGTGCGTAACATAAAAGCGAGCGATTCACGCACATCCTCATCATCGTCCACAATACGAATCAACATCGGTTCGGGTTGGGTTCGATTATTCGTCATGGTCATCCTTATCGGTGGGTAGGTCGGCATGGAGATCGTTTATCGGCTCGTTGCGAGACGCTTGGGTGGCGCCGTCAACACCGATTTATGCCCCCTTAGGGAGAGGGGTTCGGCGTTTTTAGGGTTGCGAAAACGCCTCGGACAGCCCAAAAAAGTCTATTGCTATCTTACCTTTTTCGTTGCTGTTTCGCCATGCGTTTTTTCCCTAAAGTGCCCGCCATGGAGTTCTTTTTCACGCCGCGTTGTGCACACTCAATGCCTAATTAAGGAGCGACGCAACTTGAAATCAGCAAGAATTTTGAATACAATCCCCAACGTAATGTGCGCGGGTGTCTCCCTACCCAACACTCCCAACCCAATGTCACCCCGCGCTCCCCACAAGTGCCCTTCTGAATAATCGTTTGAACCCTCAAACGTGCCCCTCCTTTGGTATTACTAAATCAGGAGACACTTAATGAATCATATTTATAAGACGGTTTGGAATGCCGTCAAGTCGCTTTGGGTATGTGTCAACGAAAATACCCGAGCACATACGACCCACAGTTCCCGTCGCGTCCGCTCGCAAAAGCGCACGGGGGTGTCGAGTACGCCTTCGTTCACCCTACCCTCGCTTCCCCGTCGATTGATTGTTTCGCTCGGATGTGCCTTGGGCCTCTTGGCGCAAACGAACGTTGCGCAGGCCGAGTTGGTCTTTGACCGAACCACCGAATTTGATTCGTCTACCATAGTGACGACTTATGGTGGCATCTATAAGCGTGGCAGTTGGACGGGTACACGCCTCTCGGGCTCCAGCGCACTCTCGTGGCCATTCTTTTACGCCCATACGCATTGGCCTAAAGCGGAAAGTTTGCAAAAGGATCAAAACGATATCTTCACGGCGGCCGTCCTCCTTAGCGGGAAGACGTTAGGCTATCAGGGGCGCATTGCTTCCATGGGTGGTGAACTGGACTATGCCATGAGTCTCATGAATAGTTCCAACTTGACGCTTTATCGTACGGTCCTTGAAGGCGACGCCTGGATCTTTCAGAGTGGACTCATTTTGAACGATTTAGCCCCCGTGGGGGATAGTCCTGCTGCCACCCGCCTTTATGGCAACGTCGCCTTGACTGAATCCTACCTCACCTTCAATTCCTTCTTGGGTGAGGTGTACCGAAGCGACACGGCCCCCGTGGCCACACTCCCGACGAGCACGTGGACCGTGAGTTCGCGGGGCGGATCCAATGTGTTGCATTTGCGCGCTCCCGAAGCGACGAGTGTCCTCGACTTGGACGCACTGGCTCAGCTCGCAGGAAACGGACAAGAAACCCTCGCCTTTAACGAAGTCACTACCGTCAATACGGTCAACGTCATTAACCCGAGTGCCAAAGGGTCCTTAGCAAAGTTGCGCCTCGAGTCGGGTAACGCGTTCTCTACGCTCGCCCTTCAAAGTGATCGCACGAACCGTCCCGCCTCACTCGCGGTCTATGCCAATGGGCTCGTTACCATGGATGGGGGAGAAACCGTTGATTTAACGCGTTCCTATTACTCCACAGACACCACGAATGACATCCCGGATGGGGTCACGCTCCTCTTAGATCGCAACACCGTGGTACTGGGGGACAATTTCGACTCGTTCGTCTCGACCGACGCGCAGGCAAGCGCGAACGCTACGTATTCCATTGCCCTCACGGATCCAACGCGTTTGTTTGCGACCGATACCCCCGCGTGGTTAGTCGGGAAAAATAAAGCCTCGTTGACGCTTGCCACCGTTGTCGATACCACGCTCGAGGCGGCAAACCTCAACACCCTCGGGGGATTGCGCGTGCGTGCGGGCGCGACCACCGTAACGGGGGAGGTCACCAAACCCATTATGGTGGATCGTTGGGGGACCCTGCGTTTAGGGGACGGTGCCAGTGTGAGTTCCCTCACCGTCAATAATGGTACGCTCGAATTAACGGGCGGCAACGTGACAATTGGTGCCCTCAGGAGCGCGAATGCCACGGTGCGGGTGATGAGCGATACCGTGTCCGCCACCATACCTCAGGAGGAGTCGTTTACGACCCTCGTCACGAACGTGAGCGACAAAACCAAGCTCCAGTCGTACATGACGACCTTTAATCCGCAAATCCTCTATACCTTAGCGTCCGTCAGTGCCGAAGAAGGCCTTCCCACGGCGGCCCTCGGTTCTGAGATGACTTGGCGTGCTGGGGCCGATAGCACCGTGAATGCCTACCCCTCCCAAGTGAAAGTGGACCCAGGCGTGACGGTCACCCTCAATGGGTCGGGAACGGACAACTTACAGCTCACCAACTGGGGGACGGTCACGATCAATGGCGGGAACTTTACCGACCGCTTTAATTACATCACCGCGCCCGATGCGCCTGAGAGCGCCCATGTATCGATTACCGACACCAGCCTCGCCTTGTGGGCCTTGGGATCATCGACGATATTTAGTGGCAACCCCGCCTTCACAGTGGCCCATTTGGGGCAAGTGGATTTAAATAGTGGGACCCGTTTCACGACGGTCTATGGGGGCCAACTCGACGGGAAACACACGTTAAACATCAAGGCTAAACGCTTAGGAAGCACGCAACCCGCGTGGTGGACTGCACAATGGTTTAGCGACCGTCAGGCCCAAGCGGGGAACGTCAAACTCGATACGCTCGCCGCGAACGAACTCGCGTGGCTCGAGGCCTCCGGGGTCTTCCCCTTGGCGCTTGACGTCGGCACCGCCACCCTCGCCCATCTGCCCACGACTCGTGCGGGGTATTCGGGCGCCCAAATGCGCTTTAATCGACTGAGTTTCACGGACACGAGCCGACTCTTGGTTCCCACGACGATTACCAATACCCTTACCTTTGGTGATGGGGCCACGCTCACGCTCGATAAGCCGTTAACCCTCGTTGCGGGTGGCCGTCTCGAATTAGGGACGGGGAGCACGTTGGTGCTCAACGGTAAAGCGTTTACGATCGATATGACGGGGATTACGGACCCCACGGTCAATCAGTTCACCCTGAGTGTGCCAGGCGCAGCCCTCCAAACAGGGTCTGAGCCAGAAACGTTCTTAACGCCTGAACAACAAGCCGTCACCCAGTTAGAAACACGGGGCGCTATCACGAACCCGCAGTTATCGGCACTCAGTCCCTACGCGAGTTGGGTGATGGCAGGGAACGTGTCGGGACTCACGGGAACCCTCGTCAAACCAACGACCGTATCGGAAGGCGTCACATTGAGAGCCACCAACTTAGCGGTTCAAACGCTTCTCGATATTTACGGCACGGCCGACATTCATGGCCTCACACTCGGGGCGTCGGGCGGAGCTGCCCGCTCCTATGCCGTGGTGCATGCGGGGGCTACGTTAGCGTTGCATGACGCACTCACGATGAACACAACGCAATCCACCGCGTTAAATGTCTTATCGGAAGGGGTTCTTCAAGCGCCCGCCTCGCTTTTGACCACGAACAACATTTTGACCACGGACAACAAAGTCCTCGTCAACTACGTGATTGGTGCAAACGACAGTGCCCATGTGCAACGCGGGATCTGGGAGCCACGTTTTACCGAAGACCACACCCACGACTTAACGAGCTCGTTGTACCAAACGCTCACCAATCGCTTTGAAACGGTCCGTGTGGTCTCGGGCGAAACCGTCACCCTCAAGGGGGCACAAAGCGCCCAGTTAGACGTTCAAGCGGGTGGCACACTAGAGACGACGGAAACCACCACGGTGCAAAATGCCGTAACGGTCGCTGCCAGTGGTGCTTTAAAGGTCGCTGGGACGCTCGCGCTCGAATCGGACAATGCGGACGCCGCCTGGTTAGCGCGCTTAACGCTCGCTCAAGGGTCGAGTGTCACGCTTGAAGACGGGGCCACGATTCGTTTAGGGGATGGCTCTTTAGTGACCGATGCGACGGTACTCTCGACAACGACCCAAGGGGCCCCTTCGTGGTGGAATGCGATCGCGACGAGCGTCGCGAATGACCCCAATAAGGCGACTTTGGTGACGACCGGGAACGCCCAAACCGTCAACGCCCAGGGCTTTAAGCGTTGGGAAGTGCGCGGTGCGGGCGACACGATTGCTGAGCAACTCGCCCAGACGACCGTCGTTTACTACGGTATGGTCAATGACCTGATGGGGCAGGCCTCGGCCGTGGAAAATGCCCGTCGGCAGGC
>CAJJMF010000036.1 GCA_905192805.1 uncultured Sutterella sp.
CCGTGTGAAATTCTTAACGGAAACCGATGCGCGCTTTGCCCGTCCGGCAGCGCGCTACGTGATGCCTGACGGCACGCCGGCCATGAAGTACCCCTATAACCCGAACGGTTCGATCGGGGGACAGACGGCCTTTACGACGGATGACGGTCGCTTCACGATCATGATGCCGCACCCTGAGCGCTCGCACTTAGCGCAGCAGCTCTCCTGGCATCCGAGCGAATGGACCGGTATCTCGGGCTGGATGCGTATGTTCTTTAACGCGCGTCGTGCCTTAGGCTAAACGACGCTTTGGCTTAGAGAGGAGGGGAGCGGCACCGCCTTTCCCCACATAAACCACATTCGGAGAATCACCTTCCGGATGTGGTTCTTTTTTTGGTGCGTTCTACCTGCGTTGCAAACGCCCCAAGCTCAAGATCCGCTCCTGCGCTGACCTCTAATCCCAACGACGGAGAGTATGGGGAAAACACTTAGGCGAAAAGTTTAGAAATGTCGCTAAAACGCAAGGATCATGCTCGTTTTACTTGGGAATTACCCTCTATTTTTCAAAAAGTGGGTGTTTTGCCAACAAACCCGTTCGCGAGAGTCGGTAAACTGAATTGTGACTATTCATTCCCCCCGTGAAGTGAATCGGGATGGCTCTCGGTTTGGCTTCACATTTCCACTTGAGGACTCAGACTATGCATATGACTCAGAAATTGCTTTTTGGTGCGATGATGGCGGCCTTAGCGAGCGTGACGATGGCTAAGGGTACGTTGGTGTACTGCTCGGAAGGCTCCCCCGCTGGGTTTGACTCGGCTCAGTACACGGCCGGTACCGACTTTGACGCGAGTGCCTATAACCTCTTTGATGGGTTGGTGAATTTCCCGCGTGGTGAAACCAAAGCGGCGCCCGGGTTGGCCGAAAAATGGGATGTCTCCGCGGACGGCTTAGTCTATACGTTCCACTTGCGTAAAGGGGTCAAGTGGCATACGACCAAATACTTTAAACCGACGCGTGACTTTAACGCGGACGACGTCGTGTGGACGTTTGACCGTTTGGGTAACAAAGATAACGCCTTTAATAAGGCCTACCGTGTCGCCTTCCCTTACTACAGCGACATGGGCTTAGACACGACGATTAAGTCGGTCGAAAAGGTCGACGACTACACCGTGAAGATCACCTTGAATAAGGTGGACGCGTCCTTTATTCAGACCTTAGGCATGGCCATCGGGTCGATCTACTCCAAGGAATACGCCGACAAGCTCCTCGCTCAGGGCAAGGCCGAAATGATCAATCAGCAGCCCATTGGGACGGGTCCCTTCCAGTTTGAACGCTATCAAAAGGACGCCTTTATTCGCTATAAGGCCAATAAGGATTATTGGAATAAGGCCGATATGCCGTTGGTGGACAACTTGATTTTCGCGATCACCAAGGACGCTTCGGTGCGCTATCAGAAGTTAAAGGCAGGCGAATGCCACTTGATGGCGTATCCGTTGCCGGCTGACGTGGAAGGCATGAAGAAGGATCCGGCCTTGCAGGTGGTCTCCAAGCCGGGCTTTAACGTGGGCTTTGTCTACTACAACACCGAAAAAGAACCCTTCAATAAGCCCGAAGTGCGCCAAGCGCTTGACTTCGCGATGAATAAGCCCGCCATTATCAAGGCCGTCTACGGTGGCGAAGGCGAATTAGCGAACGGTCCGATGCCGGTCACGCAGTGGTCCTACAACAGCAAGATTAAGAGCCGTGAACAGGATATCGCCAAGGCCAAAGAATTGCTCGCCAAGGCGGGCTACCCGAACGGCTTTGAAACGACGCTCTGGAGTTTGCCGGTGCAGCGTCCCTATAACCCGAACGGTCGTTTGATGGCCGAAATGCTTCAGGCCGACTGGGCCAAGGTGGGTGTGAAGGTGACGATCACGACCTACGAATGGGGTGAATACTTAAAGCGCGCCAAGGCGGGCGAACACCAGATCGTGATGACGGGTTGGACGGGCGACAACGGGGACCCGGATAACTGGTTAGGCACGCTCTTCTCCTGCCAGGCTGTGGGTGGGTCGAACTACTCGCGCTTCTGCTTCAAGCCTTTTGACGACTTGATTTTGAAGGCCAAGGAAACGACCAACGTCGAAGAACGTACCAAGCTCTACGAAGAAGCGCAGGTGATCTGGCACGAACAGATGCCGGGTTCGCCGATTGGCACGTCGGTGACGAACGAACCGATGGTTAAGGGTGTGAAGGGCTACAAGTCGAGTCCCTTTGGTAAGCACCAATTTGCTGGGGTTACGGTGGAATAATCACCCACGTGAGCCCTAACAGGCACTCAGCCGTAACGATTGAGGGGAGTGGGTAAGTCGACTCACTTCCCTCAGTTTGGTTTTAATTGTGTGAACGAACGCGGGTCGTTGTTGAGCGACCCCCGTTGGTTCCTTTTCCCTCACTATAAGACAGAACCGAGCGAGCCAGGCCATTGGCAAACGACGGGGTCGACGTTTGGGGGGCATGTCACTGCGCACGTCCCCCATAACGCATCGCGATCGAGGACATCCACGTTATGTTGCTATTTCTAATAAAAAGACTTCTCCTCTTAATACCGACGTTTTTCGGTATCACGTTACTCACCTTTGCGCTGATTCATGCGATTCCGGGGGACCCCGTGCAGATTATGCTGGGCGAGCGGAGTAACGACCCGGCCGTGTATGCCGAAATGATGAGTAACTTGGGGCTGGATCAACCGCTCTATGTGCAGTATTGGGACTACTTGGTGCGACTCTTGCATGGCGACTTAGGTAAAAGCTTTGTGACGAGCACGAGTGTCTGGACCGAATTTAAAGCCTTATTCCCAGCCACCTTGGAACTCGGGTTTATGGCGCTTCTCTTTGGGGCCTTCTTTGGGATTTTGTTGGGCGTCATCGCGGCGGTCAAACGTGGCAGTATTTTTGACCATGGTGTCATGGGGTTGTCGCTCGTGGGCTACTAGATGCCGATTTTCTGGTGGGGTTTGATGCTCATTATGCTTTTCTCGAGCATGTTGGGGCTCACCCCCGTGTCGGGTCGCATCGACTTACTCTATGACATTGAACCCGTCACGGGCTTTATGTTGATTGACGCGTGGCGTGCCGAATTGGCCGATCCCGACTTAAACGGGGGCGCCTTTTGGGATGCGGTTCACCACCTGATTCTCCCCACGATCGTGCTGGGGACGATTCCGATGGCCGTTATTTCGCGTATGACCCGCTCCTCGATGCTGGAAGTGATGGGCGAAGACTATGTGCGAACGGCGCGTGCCAAGGGACTTTCGCCCGCGCGCGTCATCTTTATTCATACGCTACGTAACGCCATGATTGCGGTCGTGACCGTGATTGGACTTCAGATCGGGACCCTGATTGGCGGGGCGGTCTTAACCGAGACGATTTTCTCCTGGCCTGGCATCGGTAAGTGGCTCGTGGATTCGATTTTCCGTCGTGATTATCCCGTCGTGCAAAACGGCCTCTTAATTGTGGCCTTTTTGGTGATTTTGGTGAATTTGCTGGTGGACGTGGTGTACGGTTTAGTCAATCCGCGTATCCGTCAGGAATAGGGAGGATGAAAATGACGAACAGCCGTACGCCCGAAGTGGGCAGCACCTTACGTCAGGCGGCGGAGGATGAATCGACGCAAGTCTTTACGTATCCTTCGCCCTTGAAAGAATTCTATTTGCAGTTTGTCAAAAATAAAGGGGCCGTTTTGGGGCTACTCTTTTTGATTGGCATGATCGCGGTGGCGTGTTTTGCGCCGCACTTGGCGCCACACAGCCCTATTGAACAGTTCCGCGAGCATATGCTCCAGCCGCCCGCCTGGGTGGCGGGCGGTTCGCGCGACTTTTTATTGGGTACCGATGAGGCGGGTCGCGATATTCTCTCGCGCCTCATGTGGGGGAGTCGCTTGTCGCTCGTGATCGGGATCTGTGCCGTGATTCTTACGATGATTCCGGGGATTTTGTTGGGGCTCTTAGGGGGCTTTTACCCTCATAGCATTGGTCGCGTGATTATGCGTGTCTCGGACATCATGATGGCGCTCCCCTCGGTACTGCTGGCGATTGCGATTATGGCCATTTTGGGCCCGGGGATTGTGAACGCCATGGTCGCGATTGCGGTCGTTGGGTTACCGGGCTACATTCGCTTGGTTCGCGCGAGCGTCATGGCCGAATTAAAGAAGGACTACGTGGTCGCCTCCCGCGTCTCAGGCGCGGGGATCCTGCGCATCATGTTCGTGGCGGTGCTCCCTAACTGTATGGCCCCGATTATTGTGCAAGCAACCTTAGGGTTTTCGAGCGCCATTTTGGACGTCGCGGCCTTAGGGTTCTTGGGGCTCGGGGTGCAACCGCCTGCGCCCGAATGGGGCACGATGCTCGCCACGGCGCGCGACTACATTGCCCGCGCGTGGTGGGTGGTGACCTTCCCAGGGCTCACGATTTTGTTGACCGTGTTGGCCATTAACTTGATGGGCGACGGATTGCGCGATGCGCTCGATCCGAAATTAAAGCAGTCGGCCTAATGTGAAGGGAGCCAATCATGAGTTTATTAGAGATTGAAAACTTAAGCGTTGAGTTTGGTAAACGCGACAATCCCTTTAAGGCCGTGAACGGGGTGAGTTTTACGGTCGACGAAGGGGAGATTTTAGGCGTTGTCGGGGAATCGGGCTGCGGGAAATCCGTGGGTATGATGGCCCTGATGGGGCTCGTTGGAGCCCAAGGGCGCATCCGTGCCGATAAGATGATTTTTGACGGGCACGATATGCTCGATATTACGCCGCGCGCACGGCGCAAAATCATCGGTAAAGACATCTCGATGGTGTTCCAGGATCCGATGACGGCCTTAAACCCGAGTTTCACCGTGGGCTATCAGATTGAGGAAGTCTTGAAGGTCCATTTGGGTCTCACGGGGAAAGAGCTTAAAAACCGCGCCATCGAATTGATGGAATTGGTCGAAATCCCTGAGCCCGCGAAGCGATTAACCGCTTACCCGCATCAACTCTCTGGCGGGATGAGCCAGCGTGTGGCGATTGCGATGGCGATTGCCTGTGAACCCAAACTGCTGATTGCTGACGAACCCACGACCGCTTTGGACGTGACGATTCAGGCGCAGATTTTGGACTTGTTGGTAGCGCTCCAAAAAGAAAAGCAGATGGCGATGATCATGATTACGCACGATTTGGCGGTGATTACCGAAATCGCGCACAAAGTGAACGTCATGTACGCGGGCGAATGTATCGAAATGGGGAAAGTGCCCGAAACCTTTATGGACCCCGCACACCCCTACACCGAGGCGCTTTTGGCGTCGATTCCGGAAAGTAGCCGCGGCGCCAAACGTCTACGCACGCTACCGGGTATTGTGCCGGGGCACTACGATCGCCCGCAGGGTTGCCTCTTGTCGCCCCGTTGCCCCTATGTGACGGACGAATGCCGTCAGGGGGCCATTCCGATGTTGACTGGGGCCGATCGTTCGGTGCGTTGCTTAAAGCCCCTGCGCCCGGTGGTACCGATTGTCGCCGCAGGAGCGCTCAAGGAAACCGAAAACGCCGTAGGGGAGGTGAATCATGGGTAAGGTTGTTTTGAGTGTGCGCGACTTAACGCGTCACTATAACGTCTCGGCAGGACTCTTTAAGTCCAAAGCCACGGTGAAAGCCTTAAACGGTATCACCTTTGACTTGGAAGAAGGTAAAACGCTCGCGATTGTGGGCGAATCGGGCTCCGGGAAAAGTACGCTTGCGCGTCAATTAACGATGATCGAAGAACCCACGTCGGGGGAATTGACGATCGATGGGGAACGCGTGATTCACCTCTATCCGCAACGCATTAAAGATTTGCGTAGCAAAATCCAGATGGTGTTTCAGAATCCCTATGGGTCACTTAACCCGCGACGCAAAATCGGGGACCAGTTGGCTGAGCCCCTCATCATCAACACCACGTTGTGTAAAGCCGAGCGTAAGGCAAAAATCGACGAGATGATGAAAATCATTGGGTTGCGTCCCGAGCACTATTACCGCTACCCGCATATGTTCTCAGGGGGGCAGCGGCAACGTATCGCGATTGCGCGTGCCATGATTTTGAACCCCAAAATCGTGATTGCCGACGAACCCACGTCCGCCTTGGACGTCTCGACGCAGGCGCAGGTCTTGAACCTCTTTATGGACTTACAGGACGAATTTAAAACGGCCTATGTCTTTATTTCGCATAACCTCGCGGTGGTGGAACACGTGGCCGACGATGTGCTCGTGATGTATTTGGGTAAAGCCGTCGAAATTGCGGACAAAAAGACGCTCTACGCCCGGCCCTTACACCCCTATACGCAGGCACTGCTCTCCGCGACACCGTCGGTTGATCCCACGAAGCGCGTCAAAAAGATTCGCTTAGAAGGGGAACTCCCGTCGCCCATTAATCCGCCCTCGGGGTGCACGTTCCATAAACGCTGTCCCTATGCGACCGCCAAATGCATGAAGGTCGAACCTGCGTTGCGATTGGTCGAGGGGCGTCAAGTGGCGTGCCACTACGCGGAACAGTTTGTGGAGGACTAGGGAGCCGTTGGGATGAAGGCGTGGCTTAAGGTACTTCCTCCACTCACGGGCGAGATGAAAATCTTTGACCTCGACTCGATTGAACCGTACATGGCGTGGGTCGAGGAACGGATTGAGGCGAAAGAGTTTTCGATCGCTCTTCATAGTCTTGAAGTGATTCCTCGCGACCTTAGAACCTATGGCCTCACGCTCTTAACGTGTGGCGTCTGGATCAAGTGGGCGACGGAGGGCGACCGGGGGAATGCGCCCACCCAAACTCAACGCGACGTGGCCTTAATGCATGTCGAAGCGTTGTTAGCCGATAGCGAGGCGCAAGGACACGACGATCCAAATTGGCTCGAATTGCACGTGACGCTTCACCGCGCTCGGCATCAGTATACGCTCGCCATCCACTATCTCAATCGTTGGGTCGAGTGCGTTCATGACGTGGAGGTACTTGGCCGGCTCTCGCAGTTAACGAGAACGATTGAATTGGATCGGATGGTGTGGGAGACCCCAAATCCCTTAGCCTATACGCCTGAGACGCAGGCGGTGTACCTGAATGCGCTCGATACGCTCGAAGCCAACGGAGAGTATCGCGCGGCCCTGCGTAGCCTCGAAGCGATACCCCAGGTGCAGCGCGACTACACGTTGACGGTCCGTTTAGCGCGGGCGTGGTTGGGGTTGGCAGCGCATGAATTCTCGGGCGAAAAACGATGGGAAGCCTATGCGCTTAATGCCGTACTGCGCGCTTTTAATTATTTACGATCGATGGAAGCCACGGGGATGAAGGATCCGCGGTGGCTGGAGACGACCGTGATGGCCTTTCACGCACTTGGCCACGCGGAGGCCGCTAACGACTACCTCACTCGGTGGGAAGCGCTCGAAACCGATGCCGTGGCCAAGCGTCGTATCGCCGCGCTACGCCACGCGAATGGCAAAGGAGCGCATTCTCCTCCACCCTGTAAGTAGCGGAAAAATCACTATCTTTTCACGCCTGCGATCGGCTACACTCGGAAGTGTACGAACGGTTAACAGTGAGGAGGGTCATCATGCAAAGCGTACGTGACTATTTAGCGCCTGATACGGGCGAGGGTCCGCGCTATCGATCCGAGAATGCGGACGAATTCTTCGACTGGTTAGAGACGATGCGCCGTGAGGGACGGTTTTCCCTAGCGCTGCACCGCCTTGAAGACATCGATGAGGCCGATCTCACGTATGCGCTTGCGTTGAGTAAAGCACAGATGTGGCAAAACTTTGCGATCTTGGGCGACAACCGTGAGGACTGTGACGACGAAACGGCGGTGGCGGGTCTCAAGCAAAGTCTCGCCATTCTCCTGTCGATCCTGGAGGAGGGAAAAACCGATCCCGCCTGGTTGGAAGCTGCCAGCTACGCGTATCTCTACCTCGAAGAAGAGGATTTAGCCGGAGGGTATCTGGATCGCTGGCAGCAGATCGAAACCCGCCCCGAGAAAGAGGAATTAATCCAACAATTGCGGCTCGCGTGCCAAACCTCTCGTGAGGAGCGCTTAAACGAGAATCGCGGGGCGGAGGATATGTCGTTTGATCCGGCGCACCGCGAGGACTACCTCGCGTGGTTGGAGCGGATCAATTCCGCGTGCGAATATTCGCGCCTCATTCAGAGTTTAGAGGCCATCCCCGAAGACCAACTCGACTATGAGCTCATCATGTGGAAAGCGCGAGGCTGGCAAAACTATGCCATCATGGGCGACGGCGATGAAGGGCAGACGGACGCGCAATTCACGATGGGCATGTTGCGCTCCTTGGTGGAATTGCGTCGTATCGAAAAAGAAGGTACTAACGATATATCGTGGTTGAGGCGGATGGTGTTTGTGCATCAATACTTGGAAGAGGAAGACGCAGCGTATCCGTATTTGGACCGCTGGGAGGCGCTTGAAACCGACCCGGTGGAGTTGGACCGTATTCGACTCATCCGTAAGGAATTGAAAGAAGCCGTAGAAGCACGCGCGAATAAGAAGTCCCCACGCTGCAAGTAACGGCCCACCCAAGAACCAAGTAAAAGGCGTGATCCGAAAACCGAATCACGCCTTTTTTTCGGTGGTGTGACTTGCGAAGGCGTTTGGGGACGGCGCCTTCGCTGAGGATTGGAGTCACACACGGGGGGAAAGTCAAACGACTTACTTCGCTGCCTGCGCGTCCTTCTTATGGATCGTGAACTTATGGCATTCGTTGCACTTTAATTCGGGTTCGGACTTATCGGCCTTGTGGCAGGCGATACAGTCGACTTCACCCAAGTGCGAGTAGTGGGGGTTGGGGACCAAACTCTTCGTTTGTTCGGCCAACTTTTCCCAGGAACCGTGGCACTTCAAGCACTGATCCTTAACGGCCCAGGTGGAATTTTGCTTCGGCCACATCGCGCCGTGCATTTCCTGAAGGGTTTTGGTTTGGGCCTGGGCCCCCGTGAAGGCCAAGGCAAAAAGCGAAGCGATAAGCAATTTTTTCATTTTAGGGGTCTCCAATGGATTACTTCATGGCCTTAGCACGTTCCGTGGCGTGCACACCCGCGATACGACCAAACACGGTCGCCGCACCTAACTGAGCACCACCCGCGTAGTTGTGGTAGAAAATCCCACCGGCGGCGTTACCGACGGCATAAAGCCCCGGAATCGTTTCGCCATCCAAATTCTGGATACGCGCGAAGCGGTCGATCAACGGACCCCCGAAGGTGGCCGTCATACCGCCCTGGAAGGGGATCGCGTAGAAGGGAGCCTTCGCCACGGGGTGCGGATTCTTGTAGGTGCAGGGCGGGGTCATTTCCTTTAATTTGCCCGCTTCGAGCGCCTTGTTGTAATCGTCGACCGCTTTCTTGACCTTTTCATAGGGCAACTTCACTTGTTTGCAAAGCTCTTCCAAGTTGTCGGCCTTACCGTAGGGGCTATTTAAGTGATCGAACTTCGGAATCACACGGTCAAGCATCGTGCAGTCCGCGTCCACAATGACCCAAGCCATGTTGTCTAAGGTCTGCTGGGCGGTCGTGCGCGCCTTGATCACGTAGGTGTTGTTTTCGTCCATGAAGCGTTCACCGGCGGTGTTCACCTGAACGCCATAGCCCGAATTTAAGACGTCAGCCGGGTTGACGTGCGTCACCCCAACGATCGGACCCGAGTGGAACTGGTCCATGTTGACGTATTTCGTATAAAGAGGCATCGTCAAGGAGATGTTTTCACCCGTCGTCGACTTCGAGCCACGCAACACCATGCGTGTTGCCCAGCCACCGATGTAGCGGTCCACCATTTCGGGGTTCGCGGAGAAACCACCCGTAGCGATAATCACACCGCCCTTCGCGACGATCGTCTTCTGACCGTCCGGCGTTAAGAATTTCGCGCCCGTAACCGTGAACTTCTCATCGTGCGTTAATTCGATGGCCTTGTGCTGGAAAAAGAGCGGAATGCCACGCTTGCGCGCTGCGGCTAAGAGCTTACGAACGAGCTGAGCGCCCCCCGTGATGCCTTCACCTTCCACACGGCAGGTGCGACCCAAACGCGGGTAGGGCATCTGACGAATCTTGCCAAATTTGACCCCAATGTCGCTTTCCAACCAGTCGATGCCCGCCGTGATGTTATCGGTGTAGACGCGGTTTAAGACCGGATCGCCCATTTGCTTGGAGATGTCCATCATCATCGCGTAGAACGCGTCGGCCGTATCTTCGATACCTTGTTCTTTCTGGTGACGGGTACCCCAGCCGCAAACGGAACCCAAGGCGAAAATGGCGTTACCATCCGGGCGTTCGCGCTTTTCAAACACGGCGACTTTGGCGCCGGCATCGTGCGCCGTAATGGCGGACACTAACCCACCGGGGCCCGCACCGATCACGACCACATCATAGGTTTCGCTCGAAGCGGATTTTTCTGCTTTGGCTTCAGCCGCCTGAGCTAACGGGGCCACAACGCTCGCGCCCGTTAAGAGCGACGTAGCGAGGAAACCACGACGATTGAGTTTCGTAGACATCTCTATATTCTCCAAGTGTGTGACGAGTGACATCGGACCCCAAGGAGTCGGTCCGATGCCACCGTTGACAGGTTTGATAGGGTAAGCGAGGAGGGCTGGATACGTCCGTCGGAGGGTTATGAGGGGCGTCGAACGACGCATCCTCAGGCTCATCCCATCAAAGCGTTTCATTGCTTCGGGGGAAACTATAAAAGGGCGAGACCACTAAGTAGTATGGCGTTGGGTCAAAAGCTGATCATTTTCTTAAGAACGCGCTCGTGGGTTCAATCGTAGGCTCCCGGGCGGGATAAGAGGCTTTGGTCTGAGAATTTGGGATTATCCATAGACATTGAGTGTGCTGTGCGATTGTCTCGACTACGCAAAGAACGCGTCAAGAGGCGAACAAAGTGCCTGGTGTTTCGTACAATAAGGCTTTCGATTCTCTTTGTCTCGGTGTCACAACGGATGAATTTACGCGCACACCCCCCTCGTTTCCCGTCATTCCCGTTATGCGTTCGCCATCGGGCAGTACGCACATTGCGCTCACTTGGGGTGGCGCTCTGTCTGACGACTGGGCTCGCCATGAGCGCAGGGGCGGCGTCGACCACGGCAGAGCCACAACGGCTGATAAGTGCGAGCGTGCCCGTTCGTAGTGCCCCCCAAAGAGTGACGCCGCTGGAGGCGGACCCCGAAAACATTCTGAGCCAAAGTCAAGGCGACGAGGCCGACAAGGTTATCACGGTCTCGAAGGCGAGCGAATTAGTGTATGGCTACACGGACTTTGGGTGGCCCAGCCCCGAGCATCCTTTACGCTTAGGGATTGTACGCTTTCAGCAGCCCGCCCCTTTAGAAGGGCTGGTGGATGCGACGGTGCAGCAATTAAAAACGTTCTTTGGTGAAGAATCACTCTCGATTCGCTACTTGTCCTTAGAAGAACTCACCCAGGCTGTGCGTAACGGCGAATTAGACATTTTCCTTGCGAGCTCAGGGCGCTATCGTCGATTGGTCTTGGCCGGGGCTCGCGACTTAGCGACGGGGCTCTCGAAGAATTACCCCAACCCCAACAAAAGTGAAGCCGTCGCGATGGTCGTCTCGGCGGATCGCACCGACCTAGAGGATTTACGCGACCTAAAAGGGAAACGACTGGTCACGTCGACTCGTGGGGGATTTACGGGCTACGACGTGCCGATGGGGGAAATTGCACGCTCGGGCTACGACCCGAACGGATTTTTCTTTTCGACCGACTTCTTGGGGGATGGCCCCCAGATGAGCGGAGCGTTTGACATTTTGCGAGAACATAAAGCCGATGTGGCCTTTATGCGACTTTGCTACCTCGAAGAGCACCTTGCCGAGCACCCCGAAGCGCGGGGCCAATTTAAAGTGGTGCATGAGAAAACCCAAAAAGGCGAAGTCTGTCGTCGTTCGACGGAACTCTATCCCGCGTGGACTATGGCGACGACCGCACAAACCGATCCACGACTCTCGCGCTTAGTGACGCGAGCGCTTTTGCAGATGCCACCCGCTGGGGAAAACGGCTTTTATTGGGGGGTCGCGACCGACTTTGCCAGCGTGGATACGCTCTTTGAGTCGCTTCATATTGGGCCCTATGAGTATTTGGATGAGTGGACGATTGAGCGCGTCTGGGAAAAGGCCAGGGGGACGCTCTTAACGGTGCTCATTGGATTACTGGCGCTCGTGGGGCATAGCCTACGCGTTGGGTATTTGGTGCGGATTCGTACCGAAGCGCTCACAAAGAGTTTAGATGAGCAACGTAAGCTCGAAGCCGAAGCGCGTGCCGCTGCCGAACGTATGGATCGGTTGGAAAAAATGTCGGCCGTGGGGCAACTCTCGAGCATCTTTGCCCACGAAATGCGCCAACCCTTGTCGGCTATGTCGCTTTACCGTTTTGCGCTCAAAAAAGCGCTCGCCAAGCGGGAGGCTCAGGCGGGAGAAGGGGCAGGGTTTGCCACCGAACAGGCGATTTTGGATAAATTAGAGCGCGAAGGCGAACGTGCGAACGAAATCGTCGAGCGGGTGCGTGGTTACGCAAAAAGTGACCATCCGCCGCGTCGCGCTGAGCGGTTAGCTAGCGTGATTGAACGCGCCGCGAAAAATCTGGAACTCTCAGCACGCTTTCGGGGGAAGATTGTGCGTTCAGGACTCCCAGAGGTACAGGTCGTCATTGATGCACTGGGGTTTGAACTCGTCTTTGTGAATCTCATAAAAAATGGGCTCGAAGCGGCGAGTGGCACGGCGGTCCCGGAAGTGCGTATTACGATGACGGTGTCGAAGACGGACGGGGTCGCGATTGCCATTACGGACAATGGGCCCCCCGTGAGTCCTGCGTCGGTGGCGGCCTTAAACGGAGCCCTTCAAACCACCAAACCCAACGGTTTAGGGTTGGGGCTTTCGATTGTGCGCGGGATTCTTGAAGCCCACGGCGCACAACTCACCTACGAAATTTTGCCCGAAGGGGGCGTATGTGCCCACGTGACGCTACCGAGCGAAATGGTGATTGCACCGCCCGGGGAGGCGAGCGGGTCTCCCACAGCAAATAAGGAGGAAAGTGACCCATGAGGGATGAGACTGAACGCGATGACTGGGACGGTTTAGCGGACGAAGCGCCGCTCTCTGCGGCGGACATTGCCCAAATGCAAGCGAGCGCCCTGGTGCGGGTGGTGGACGACGACGCAAGCGTGCGCGATGCCCTCCAATTAGTGCTTGAAATCGAAGGCTGGCAAGTCGCCACCTATGCCAGTGCGGAGGACTATTTGCGTCTGGAAACGCCGAGTCAGCCAGGCGTCGTGGTGATGGACGTGCGTATGCCGGGCAAGTCCGGCTTAGAGGCACAATTGGAGATGGTCAAACGCGAGTGGGGGCTGCCACTGATCTTTTTAACGGGTCACGGCGAAGTGGATATGGCCGTGATGGCCCTCAAGCGAGGGGCGGTCGACTTTTTACAAAAGCCCTTAAATAATGAACGGTTTTTGCAGGCCGTGGCGCGTGCGGTGAAAGTCTCCCTCACGCATGAGCGGCTCAAAGGCGCGGCGCTCACGGTCGCGACACAGCCGAAAGCGACATTACAAGACCGTTGGGCTACGCTCACCGAGAAAGAAAAAACCGTGGTGCGCCTCATTGCTCAAGGGCTCACGAATAAGCAAACGGCCGAACGTTTAGGCAACGCCGTTCGCACGGTGGAAGTGCACCGGGCCAACGCGTACCGCAAGTTGGACGTGAAAACCTTAGAGGAATTGGAAGGTCTCTTAACCGCGCTCGGTCTCTAGGGAAAACCTTGTAGTGGCCCGTTACGCAATCAGTGCTACACTTTTGAGAGTTTTAATCATCCACGGAGTCTGCACGATGCCCGAAGCGTAACGATCGGGTAGGGGGTGTGGCTTCGTAACGAGAACTTCCCTTAGACACTATGCACATTGCGATTATCGGTTTTGGACTCATTGGTGCGTCAGCAGCGAAAGCGTGGCGAGCGGCTTACGATGCCCAACCCGCGTTGGGCGAGTTAACCCTGACAGCGATGGACCGTCATGCACCCACCTTAGCCTACGCACGCGAGCACCAACTCGTGGACGAGGTGACCGATTCGATCGAAGTGGCCGTGCGGGACGCGGATATGATTGTCGTTGCGGTGCCGCCCGGTGTCGTTCGCGGGGTGTTTCGCGATATTTCGCTCTACGCCAAAACGAACGCCATTGTGTCTGACGTAGCCAGCGTGCGGGCGCCTGTCGTGGCGGCCGCGATGCGCAGTTTACGTCCCGATTTGCTCACACACTATGTGCCCCTGCATCCGATTGCGGGAAGTGAGAAAAGTGGGGTCGAGGCCGCCTGCACGACGCTCTTTCAAGGGGCGGCGGCGGTCGTAACGCCACTTGACGAGACGGATTCAGGCGCCATTGCCACCGTGGCCAAACTCTGGGAATTGACCGGGGCACGCATCGTGACGATGAGTCCTGAGACGCATGACCGCGTCTATGCGCTCGTCTCCCATGTGCCGCACTTATTAGCCTACGCCATGATGCGTGCGGCCATCACCTCTGACGTGGGGGGAGAGGCCCTGAAAGCCGCGGGTGGGGGGTTCCGCGACTTTACCCGTATTGCGCAAGCCGACCCCTGGCTCTGGAAAGACATTTTTATTGCCAATCGTCGCGCGCTCCTCGATACGCTCGATGCGTTTGAAGAGGCCTTAGCGCAACTGCGCGAAGCAGTGGAAACCGAAGACGTTTCTCACATGGTGGCACTATTGTCCGAAGCCCGCGATGCGCGTGCCGCCATGGCAAAACTCCTGCCACCGAACCCGACGGAGGAAAAGCCGAAGACCTAAGGCGGATGGAAGCGAGCGATACGGGAAAAAAGATCAAAGTGTGTCGATCCTAGAACAATTTGATCGACTCAAATCGAAGAAACCTTGATACACTTACAAGGCAAAGTCGTTTGGGGGCGCGCAAAGGGCCCTCATACGTTGGTTGGCCTCTCCCAGTAATGAATCAATAACGAGACACCCATGACACTTACCCCGGAAACCAGTCCCGCCGCACAACTTCCTCATTGGGAAGACCCTGTGAGTGAAAGCGATCTCATCCATCGTCGCCGGGCTATTCATGCGGTCCCCGAAGCCGGTTGGACCGAATTTATTGCGACGGCGCGAGCCGCTCAGGTGTTAGAACACTTGGGGTTTGAGGTGAAAGTCGGGCGCGAAATTATTGATCCCGTTTTTATTCGTGGTCGCAACGCCAAAGAGGTCGAGGTGGCGGAAGAGAAAGCCACCGAGTGGGGGATTGAACCCGAACTCCTCAAACGGATGGGCTCCATCACAGGGCTCGTGGCAACCTTTGATACGAAGCGCCCCGGCAAAACCATCGCTATTCGCTTTGAGTTGGATGCGCTTTACATGGATGAGCCAGAAGATTTTGCGCATATCCCGTTCCGTGAAGGGTTTGCGAGTACTCGCCACGGCATCATGCACGCCTGTGGTCACGATGGTCACCAAGCGGTGGCCCTCGAACTCGCCCGGTTTGTGGTTCAAAACGCCCAACGCCTCTCGGGGAAAATAAAATTTATCTTTCAACCGGGCGAAGAAGGCTCCCGTGGCGCGTACCCGATGGTGAAGTCGGGCTGCTTAGACGATGTGGATTTGCTCTTGTGCGCACATATCGCGGTTGACTTAACTGCAGGCGTTGTGGTAACCGCCCCGAACAAATTCTTGTGCACGACCAAGGTCGATTTCCTCTTTGATGGGGAAGCGTCCCACGCGGGGATGCAACCGCAAATCGGCCGTAATGCGCTCTTAGCTGCAGCCGACGCCTCACTTCTTTTAATGGCCTTACCGCGACACTCTGAAGGGATGACGCGTGTGAATGTGGGTACGCTCCACGCAGGGGAAGGGCGTAACGTGGTGGCCTCGCACGCCAAACTGGAAGTGGAAGTGCGCGGGGAAAATGAAGCCATTAACCGGGAATTAACCCGTTTAGCCATTCAACGTGCTGAAGGCTGTGCCATGGCCTTTGGCGTGAAATGCCGACACTTGATTATGGGTGAGGCCGTTGATTTTGTGCCAGACGATGCCGTCACGCAAATGATCGCCATTTGTGCACGTCGCGCTCGACGTTGTACGCAAATTATCCCCACGTCCCCCTATAACGGTAGTGACGCTGCGACGCTCATGATTCGTCGTGTGCAAAGTCTCGGCGGTAAAGCGGGCTATTTCCTTGTGGGGGCAAAGCTCGAAGACACGCACGAGCATGCGGCGATCGACTTTGATGAACGCTACTTGATTACGCTCTACGATATCTATACGAATCTCCTCATTGGGTTTAGTGAAACCTGGTAAATGAGGAACGTACTAACGCTGACCCATCGACCGGATGAGCGTAGCGAAGACATCATCCTTCCCCAAAAGGGAAGGATTTTTTATGTCAATAATCAACATCAATCGTGCTATATAGAAATAATATCAATAGATTTTGCCTATACATCCTACAGACAAAATAACCAATTTTTTGTACTTTTTTAGACATCGGCTACTCCCTACGGCCAGTAGCCAGTCATTGGTATTAGTTAGATGTCAAACAATTG
>CAJJMF010000037.1 GCA_905192805.1 uncultured Sutterella sp.
GTTTGAAAAAGTTCGCTAGGGGTGCCACGGCATCCCCAGAGCGGTTCATATAGGTACTCGGTTTAAGGAGACGAATTTCACAACCTTCATAGTCGCCACGCGCGACATTGCCATGAAATCGTGACTCTGTATTAAATCGTGCCCCAGCACGACGCGCTAATTCATCAACGAACCAGAACCCAATATTGTGGCGGGTGGCTTCGTATTCGGGTCCAATATTTCCTAAGCCCACGATGAGCTTAATATCGGGTTTTCCCATTATTTACCTCTGTGTTGCTAATAGGGAGATTAACGACGAGGACGACGCCCTTCGGGACGTGGTTCACGAGAAAAGTCTCGTTCGCGACGAACCCCTCGGTATTGGCGCGAAGTCTCTGCATCGCGATCTCGACGTCCGCGATCGGAACGCTCAGTGCGATCGTTTTCCGCATTATAGGGGCGATCAAATTTCACGGTAGCACTACGTCCCTTAAATCGGACCCCTTGTAAGCGATCCACAATGCCTTGGGCCACATCGCTAGCGACTTCAACCAAGGTGTAACGCTCGGAAATATCAATGGCACCAATAAACTTAGAGGGAATATTGGCTTCGTTGGCAATGGCGCCAACGATATCGTTGGGACGAACCCCCATGTCGTACCCTGCCCCAATAAAGAGACGTGTCATGCCTTCTTCAGGGGTAGCGTTGAAGGCGCGGCGGGCGCGACCAGGACGCTCTTCCGAGCGAGGACGACGTTCTTTACGCGTACGCTCAAACGGTGCGTAGGCAGGAATGTCGGTGTCATCATCGTCGGAGCTTTGTGTTGCATCGACTAATGCTAAGGCAGCCGAGGCCACCTCAAATGGATCGTAATCCTCGCAAAGCTCTTCAATCAGTACTTTATATTGTTCCAAATCGTCGCCTTCGAGTTGTTCGACCAATGCCGCTTTGAGCACCTCTAAGCGTTTGGCACGCACATCATCAACGCTCGGAACCGAACGAATTTCAATGCGGGACTTCGTAATCCCCTCGATAGCACGCAAGTGACGATGTTCGCGGGGTTCCAAAATACTGATGGCTGTGCCCGTACGGCCGGCGCGACCGGTACGGCCAATACGATGGACGTACGTTTCGTAGGAAGCGGGAATCCCGAAGTTGATCACATGGGTTAGATTTTCCAAATCGATACCACGGGCCGCAACGTCTGTTGCGACGATGGCTTCGAGCTGCCCCGAGCGAGCTCGTTTCATGACTCGGTCACGCGTGGGCTGATCTAAACCGCCGTGCAACGCTTCTACGTCATAGCCACGAGCACGGAGTGCTTCGGTTAAGTCATCCACCTCTTTACGCGTACGCGTGAAAATGATGGCCAGTTCTGGGGCTTCGATATCTAAAATTCGTCCGAGGGCAGCCGTACGATAGTTATGGCCTACGATGTAGGCGACTTGGGGAACGCGAGGCGTTTCGCCTTCAGCGGTGACTTCACGGGCGATAGAAATACGAATGGGATCCGATAAGCGTTTTTCAGCAATCTGAGCAATCCGTGGGGGGAGGGTGGCGGAAAAGAGAGCCGTTTGGACTTTCGTCGGAAGCGCATCAAAAATGGCGTCCAATTCATCGGCAAAGCCTAAATCGAGCATTTCATCGGCTTCATCGAGAACAACCGCTTCAATATCGGTTAAGTCCAAGGTGCCTCGGCCAATGTGGTCTAATGCACGCCCTGGTGTAGCGACCACCACATGGGTTCCGCGCTTTAAAGCACGAATCTGGCGTGAATAGTCCTGCCCCCCATAAATCGGAGTCACGATGAGGCCAGCCTCTTTACCAAAGCTGTGAAGCGATTCACTCACCTGAATACAGAGCTCACGGGTGGGCGTTAGGATAAGAATCAGAGGAAGGCCCGCTTCGCGATTGAGCGCGTAACGCTCAATTAACGGAAGACCGAAGGCAGCCGTTTTCCCCGTACCGGTTGCGGCACGGCCTAATACATCATGTCCCGCTAAGAGAGCCGGGATAGCCTCGACCTGAATAGGGGTAGGTTCTTCAAACCCTAATTCTGTCAGGGATTGTGTAATGGTCTCGGAAAGACCAAGTTCAGCGAAAGTTGTCATAGTAGTTTGTCAGAGGTAATGCGCTACTTACCCAGACACACCACAAACGATCACATGGGTAAACAGCAAATAAGAGGTACGAAGTTAGAGAAATAGGGAAAACTTCGTTCACATGAAAAGACCCGAAGGGAGGGGACTCCCGACGGGTCCAATAGATTACGACGTGCCCGTGTCCCGATCGGATTGGGCACGTTCCGTGAGCGTTGAGCTCACATTAGGCAGCCGGCGTTTCGGCAGCAGGAGCGGCAGCGTCAGCAGCGGCTTCACCTTCAGCAGGAGCGGAGATCGTTTCTTCAGCAACCGTCACAACGGAAGCGATCACGGTGTCTAAACCGAACTTGTTGGAAACTTCAACGCCTTCAGGCAACTGGAGCATGGAAGCGTGGAAGGTCGTGCCCGTAGCCATCTGAGAGAGGTCGACGGAAACGAATTCCGGCAACAACTTCGGCAAGCAGGTCACTTCGACAAACGAAGCCGTGTGAGAGATAAGCGCCTTGTCAATCTTGACAGCGGGGCTATCTTCTTCACCGTGGAAGTGCAAGGGCACACGCATCGTCACAGGTTCGTTCGCAGCGATACGCTGGAAGTCGATGTGCATAACCTGCGGCTTGTAGGGATGCATCTGGAAGGCACGAAGAACAACCAACTGTTCCTGACCGTCAAGTTCCATCGTCAGAATCGAAGCATGGAACTTTTCCTTCTTCAATGCGTAGAAAATAGGATTGTGTTCGAGCTCGATGGGCGTAGCGGGTTCCTTGCCGCCGTAAATAATACCGGGCAATTTGTCCGCGCGACGAAGGCGGCGGCTCGCACCCGTACCTTGCGTGTTACGCGTGGTGGCGATGACTTTCATTGGATTACTCCTGAGTAAAAATAAAGAGTTCCCACAATCGCGACCAACTGTGGGAGCGTTAAAAGAGCACACTAAGCACTTACTTAGCGTGCCCGAAATTATACAAAAATTGGTTTAGACCGCAAACAAGCTGCTGACGGAGGCTTCGCGAGCAATACGCGAGAGCGTTTCGCCAATAATCGCAGCCGTGGTCACCTGGCGGATCTTCGAGCTCGCTTGAGCAGCAGCGCTCAACGGAATCGTGTCGGTCACAACTAATTCGTCAAGAGCGGAATTGTTGATGCGTTCAACCGCAGCACCAGAGAGCACAGGGTGCGTGATATACGCAACCACACGCGTTGCTCCGCGTTCCTTCAAAGCACCCGCAGCGTTGCAAAGAGTGCCAGCGGTGTCGACGATGTCGTCGGTAATCACGCAGGTACGATCCTTCACTTCGCCAATAATGTTCATGATTTCAGCAACATTGGCACGAGGACGACGCTTGTCGATAATAGCCAAGTCCACTTCTAAGGCTTTAGCCATGGCGCGAGCACGCACCACACCACCGACGTCAGGTGAAACAACCATCAAGTTGTCATAGCGACGTTCCACCAAGTCGTTCAAGAGAATCGGCGTGGCGAAAATGTTGTCCACGGGAATATCGAAAAATCCCTGAATCTGATCGGCATGCAAGTCCATGGTGAGGACATGATCAACCCCCGCCGATTGGAGCATATTGGCAACCACTTTTGCCGAAATCGCGACGCGCGTGGAACGAGGACGACGATCCTGACGGGCATAGCCAAAGTAAGGAATCGCAGCCGTAATGCGACGAGCGGAGGCGCGCTTTAACGCGTCAGCCATCAGCATGAGTTCCATTAAGTTGTCGTTCGTCGGTGCGCAGGTAGGTTGTAAGATAAAAACGTCCTTACCACGCACGTTGTCCAACAACTGAACCATCACTTCACCATCGCTGAAGCGGTTAACGGTTGCTGCACCAAGGGGGATATTGAGGTATTTAGTGACGGCTTGGGCAAGGGCAAGGTTCGCGTTGCCCGAGAAAACCATCATACTATCTGGCACCATGGGATCCATGATTTCAAGCTCTTTGTGTTTGGGATGCGTCGCATCCACAGTTAAAGGGGGTTGACTGGCTTAGAAGAAAAATCTCCAAGCGGAAATCACAAACAAAAAAGAGGAGGGCATTCGCACCATCCTCCCCATTGGTTGTTGTTTGGCAGGGGTAGAAGGATTCGAACCTTCGAATGTCGGAATCAAAATCCGATGCCTTGGGCCAGCTTGGCGATACCCCTGTCAAATTTTTAATTCTTTTCATCGAGCCATTGTGCCAGAGGATGCTCCGACAAGGACTCTGCAACGAACCCGATCCATGTCTCAGGCAAGTCCGAGAAAAGTGAATCGAGATTATAGTCTCTTTTTGAGAGAATGCCAAATACCGCACTTCCGGATCCTGTCATGCGAGGTTCTGTGAACGGACTCAGCCATTCCAGAGCTCGAGCGATTGCAGGTTCTTTCTCAATGGCAACGGGTTGAAGGTCGTTGTGACCGTACAGCGTTGGCCAGTGAGACGTCACGGCGTCAGCGAAGATTCGTATTTTCGTGGAAAGAGTATCTCTTGTCAAGGCTGGAGAGGAAAAAATTTCTGCAGTGGATACAGATTTTCCTGGCCAAACGACAGCAACTTGCATGGACGGTACGTCAACGGAGCTCATTCGCTCACCAATTCCTTCCACAAAAGCACTTCGTCCATAGAGAAAAAATGGAACATCCGCCCCTAATTGTAACCCGAGGGTCATCAGGGTTGCTCGATCCAGTCCAAGACCAAATAATCGGTTGAGCCCAATGAGTGTCGTAGCGGCGTCGGAACTACCACCCCCCATGCCAGCCCCAGAGGGGATGCGTTTGGTGACGCGAATCCGAACTCCACAGGGGATGGAATACGTTTCTTTTAATAGACGTGCCGCTCGAACGCACAAATCGTGTTCCGGATCCCCAATTACGTCGCCCACACGCTCAATGGTGTCGGTGTTAAGACGTTCTAAATCAATGAGGTCCGAACGGTCAATCAGAACAAACACAGACTCTAATAAATGCTTTTTATCCTCGCGTCGTCCAATCACATGCAAAAACAGATTGAGCTTAGCGGGGGCGGGGAGTCCGTAGATGGCGTCCATGGTCTGGGGTTTATCCGTCATAGCTAGCCTTTAATCGAGTACAAGCGAGAGGTTTCGCACGGTATTGAGCGAATCGTTGGGATGAATTTGGATCAGTTTATTGCGCCCATCCGGGTGATGAGAGCGAATGAGAATGGTCCAATTGGGATCGTCAAGCGGGGTTTGGCCTGTTTTAAAGAGTTCAGCGGCTGCTTGCAAGGGGAAACTAAAGCCGAGCAATTCCGTCATCAGTCCTTCCGCGGAGGCACGGCAGACACTTTCTTGAGTAGTCCCTCGAGATAGACACGCTTCTTTCGGAGTGACTTCGATGCGGGCAAGGACCCCGTTAAGTGGCGTGAGCAAGTCCAGCTGTTGTGCCGCTGGGGTTTCGCGATAGGCAAAACGTCCATTCTCAGTACGTGTTCCTTCATCCGTGAGATAGGTGACTGAAAAACGCCCGTTTTGTTCATAACGAGGTTGGGGAGCCCAGACACTACAGCCAGCAAGCATGATGAGTGAGCCCACAGCAAAGAGTTGTTTCACTAAGGGATGCATGGAGAACTCCTTTGGCGAGTGAACAAACGGTGTTCGCTTTTTGAGGTTATAGGGTGAGATGAAGGCGTTTGCCTAATTCTAAGACCTGAGGATCCTCGGGGAGACGACGTTTCAACTCATCGAATACCGACTGTGCCTCTTGAGTACGTTGGCTAATCGCCAGAATTTCAATCATGTGTTCCACCACTTCTTGATGGAAACCGCCTTTCATTGCGGCTAATGCAAAATAGTAGGCTTGATCGAGTCGTTTTTCTTTAAAACACAACCACGCCATACTATCGAGTACTTGCCAATCCAAGGGGCGTTGACGATAGGCGTTCTCTAAGAGTAGCCGAGCGCGAGGTAGCTGTTGACCAATCTGGGTGTAGTGATACCCTAAGCCGTTGGCGGCGAGCGCATTGTTCGGATTGATGCGCAAGATGGTTTCTAGCGCGTCCACAGCCTCATCCGTTTTCCCTTGCTGCTGGTAGATAAGAGACAAATGATAGAGGATGTCTTCATTTTGCGGATCCTTTTCGAGGATGGTGTGCAAAATGTTGAGTGCTTTATCGACTTGGTTGCTCTTGAGCAGGATTTCCATGCGCGCATTAAAGTATGTGCGCTCATTATTCGGGTCTTTGTCACTTGCTGCCAAAAGGACACTTTCGGCGGTATCGGGTTTACCCGCTTTGAGCCAGGCGGCCGTTTCTCGGATACGTATGTCCGGCGCACCTACCTTGGGATTGTAGCGTGCCAAGGCTTCTGCCTCACCGATGTAGTCCTCAAGGTGATCATAGACCAGCGCTAAGGCAAGCCAAACATCGTCTGTACTCCAATCATGGTCGGGGTTTTTCTGTTTCCCGGCTCGGATATAGTCGTTAAAAAACTGTTTGGCGAGCTCATAATCTTTGCACTCCACAGCCAGTTCACCGGCGTTATAGAGCACCATCGGGCTCGTAGGGTCGAGGCGTGCCGCTTCCTTAGCTTCATCAATGGCCGCCTCGGTATGGCCAAACCGAGCCAAAATTTTCCCATGCATCAAACGGGCAACGGTCGATTGAGGGTTGGCCAGAATGACCGTTTCAAGGATTTTTTGGCTTTTTTCAGGCATGACCGACCAGCAAATGTCGGCGGTGGTTGTCGCAAATTCCTCGTGTTCAGCAAACCAACTGTGATCTTTTGCGCGGAAGATAAGGCCATTACCAGGAATGACCGATAAAGCAGCACGGCAGGCTTCGCGATCATCACCTAACTTACGCTTATAGATGGCTTGAGCCATCATAACGTCCGGAGAGCTAGCATATTGTTCCCAATAGGGCTCGAGGTAATGTTCTGTCCACGAGAGATCCACTGCTTCAGTGGTAAGCTTACGCGTGAATTTGGCAATAAAGTCACTGGCTTGATCTTTCAGACGGACCGTCAGATTCTTCAGATATTGTTCAACCTGAGGAGCGCGTTGTTGTTTGATCGCATCGAGCAGTAGCGCATCATTGGCAATCTGAGCACTCGGATCGAGGGTTGACCAGAGTTTAGAGGCTTCAACGATCTGCTGATTCGATTGCGTTTTGACTGCAGCCGCCCATGCGAGTTCTGCCACGCTTTTGTTGTTCAGCTTTTGGGCAGCATTCGAGAGGAGTTCGAAGGCGGTTTGGTTGTCGCCCGCTCCTAGGGCAATATTGCCGAGGATCACTTCATAGAGTGTCATGCCAGGTTCACTGATGTCGCTAGGCATAGTTTGTTCTTGTGCTTGGGACTCTTGGAGCCCGAGCATCAAACAGAACAACGTGACAAATTGAGAGAATGAACGCGACATGAGACCTATGAAAGGTTAAAAATAACAACGAATATTCTACCTAAACCATTACTCTATCAGGGTTATGAGCCGATAGGAAACGGTACATGAGTACAAAAACGAATCATGAGGCCCTTCGAGCCCAAGCGATCAAGGCTTTTTCGGAGGTGTTGCTAAAATGGTACAAAGTCGAAGGTCGCCATCATTTACCTTGGCAAAAACACGATAACTGGTATACCCGTTTGGTGTCTGAGGTGATGCTGCAGCAGACGCAAGTGGTGACCGTGATACCGTACTTTGAGCGGTTTATGTCCTGCTTTCCTACACCGGAAGCACTGGCTCAGGCCAGTGACGAGTCCGTGATGGCGCAATGGGCAGGGTTAGGCTATTACAGCCGTGCCCGAAATCTACTTAAAACGGTTCGCTATATTGTGCAAACGCGCGCCGGGGTCATCCCTGAGAGTGCACAGGCTTGGGCGCAGTGTCCTGGCATTGGTCCTTCGACAGCCGGGGCGATCGCGGCCTTTACGACGGGCGAGCGGGCCGTGATGTGTGATGGAAACGCCAAACGCGTGATCGCTCGGGTGTTTGCTATCGAGGGTTACCCAGGCGAACGGACCTTTGACCAAGCGACTTGGGAGATGGCCCAAGCCCTGCTACCGCCTAGCGATGATATGGCGGACTACACTCAGGCACTGATGGATTTAGGGGCTACGGTGTGTAAACGTCAACCCGAATGTCAACGCTGTCCCTTACTTTCCCTTTGTGAGGGGCATAAACAGGGCAAGGCCACGCTTATACCCATGAAAAAACCAAAGAAAGTGCGCCCCACGTTCTATACCACCATGCTGTTTGTCTTTCAGAGGGATCGACTGTGGTTGAAAAAGCAAACGGAACGTACGGTGTGGCAGGACTTATGGATTCCTCACATGCAGGCACGTGAGACAGCGCCCCAGTCAGTCAGCGCCTCCATGTATTGGTCCAGCGAGGCGATTCGCTCCGAGCAGGCGTTATCGGAGTGGGTCCACAATTTTTCACACTTTCAACTGATCATTCGCCCGCTCTGGGTGGAACTGACGCCTGAGGCGAGCCTTCCTGAGGCATGGGGAGACTTTGAGGCATACCCCCTTGGGGATAGTGAGGCGCTACCGGCGATGCCGGCTCCCGTGAAGAGCCTCTTTGAACGCATTGTGGCTCTTCGAAACGCACCCCATACCCTCGTACTCGAACCGTAATTTATAGGGTTTGGGTTCCCCGCTGGGTGTTGAGCAGGTGTTTTTGTTCAATGATGCGGTGTCGCACAATGGTCGGACATTGGGTGCGCAAGGCTTTGGTGAGCGTTTCCGCGACATAAACGGAACGATGTTGTCCTCCGGTGCAACCGATCGCTACGGTGAGGTAGTGACGGTTTTGCTGTAAATAAAGCGGAAGCCATTTCTCGATAAATCGTTGGATGTCGCTCACCATATCGGCAACCTGAGGATGTTGCTCCATAAAGGTCACAATTTCGGGATCTTTACCGGTTAGGGGGCGTAGTGCAGGGTCGTAGTAGGGGTTCGGTAAACACCGGACATCAAAGACCAGATCTGCCGCAATGGGTAGCCCATGTTTAAAGGCAAAAGACTCAAAAGTAAGCGTCATTTCCGCATGAGGATGACCGATGAATTGCTGCACCCATTGGCGTAACTGTGCCGGTAACAAATGGGTAGTGTCCATGACACAGGCCAATTCGGTGATGGGGGCGAGCAGGTCGCGTTCGACCTGGATGGCTTCGGGCAACGTCAGCAATTGGTCATGTCGCTGAGCACGTGTGCACAGCGGATGCCGACGACGCGTTTCGGAGAAACGCTTCACAAGTTCATCTTGGGAGGCTGTCAGAAAGAGAACACGAACATCGACCCCTTCGTTTTGTAACGATTTTAGGGCACTGAGCGCATGATCAAACGTCGCTTGGCTACGAGCATCAATGGCAACGGCAACGTGCTCGGTTCCGTTGGTATGGAGTCGATGTGCCAGAGGCACGAGAAAGTCTGCTGGCAAATTATCTACACAGTAGTAACCACAGTCTTCTAGTTGGCGAATGACAATGGACTTTCCTGCGCCCGACATGCCTGTTACTAATGTGAGTTGCATGATGTGTTCTCCTAAACTCGAGAGGGAATTTAGTCGGTGGTTTCTGTCTCGGGGGCCGGTTCCCCCTCCAAATCATCCGTGATTTCGCAGGATTCAGTTGGCGGGGCTACCCAACTATCAATGATTTCGCACACTTGGGCCGGTGAACTCGCTTCTAACAGTTGAGCACGGATTTGTTTGTCCGCGAGAATCGCAGCCGCTTCCTTCAATAAGCAGATGTAGGACTCTTTATTGGTCTCAGGCACAATCAAAAACAAGAAGAGCTGGACAGGGCGGCCATCTGGCGCATCCAGCGTCAAGGGGTTTTTTGTTCGAATAAAACAAAATGCGACCCGTTCGATGTCTGGCATGGAACCGTGCGGGAGGGCGACACCACGGCCTAAGCAGGTGCACCCCAGTTTTTCACGCGAAAACAGTGCTTCAAACACCTCAGTATGAGCAAACCCATAGGACTGTTCAATGACCATCGAGGCTTCGTCAAAGAGGCGTTTGCGACTAACAACATCGTGATCGAGTAGGATGGAGCCCACGCTAAGGAGAGGTGAAATCTTATTCATAAATTCGTATTACTAAGCCCACGTATGGACTTAGCCTATCACAGATTGGTTTAAGTAGCTCTCGTGCTAAGGGGACAATAGAAAGAGACCACGTCGTGTAGGTATTAGTCTATCGATTTTGCTCTCTAAAGTCACGTCCATGGCCCCATTCGCCAAACAAGGTGGACAAAACCTCGACAGGAGAAGGGGGATGAGTCTATTGATCCACGCAACGGCGCAGCCGAGAGGTCGGAATGCCGAGTTGTTCGCGGTATTTGCTCACACTACGGCGTTTGACTTGATAACCTTCGGCATTAAGCGTATCCGTAAGACTTTGATCGGACAAGGGATGCGCGGGGGATTCCTCGGCAATCAGGGATTTGATTCGCTCGTAAATTTGTGCCACGCTACTTGTTTCGCCCTCCGGGGATTGAGTCGTATCGTTGGTTTTGACTGTGCGTGACAATAGGGTTTTAAAGGGAAACGTCCCGAGTGAACACGAGAAGAATTTTCCATCCATTGCACGAGAAACCGTGGATTCGGCTAAGGATAAGGCTTCGGCGATATCAATGAGGCGCAAGGGTTGTAGGCCCGCTAACCCTTTGGTAAAAAAGGCCTCTTGGTGTTGCCCAATATAGTGAGCAATCCGAAAGAGTGTCTCATGGCGGGAGTGGAGCCGATAGAGTAATTGTTTGGCTTCACTCAAGTAGTTTTGCCAGAGTTCCGAGGGTAAGAGTGCCTTGATGCGTGCTTGTTCCAAGGCCGATACGAGGCGAATTTGCGTGAGCGAGGTGGTGTTGATCTGAACCTGGACTCGGCTCCCTTCAACCCAGAAAAACACATCGGGCGTCACAAATTGGGTTCGATCCTCGCTTAAGTCCATATAGGGGTAAGGATTCAATTGCTGAAAAATCGTCAGCAAGACCTGAAGTGCCTCGTCAGACACATGCAAGCGAGCTTGCAAGGTGGTGTAGTCGCGCTGCGCTAGGAGTCGTAAGTGCTTATCAAGTATCGCCAAAAGTCCATCGGCTTGTTCGTCGGTGATCATTCCCTCTTGATGACGTTGGGCGACCTCGAGTCGGAGAGCGTCCATGGCTGAAGGGGCACCTACTCCAGGTTTCGTCACTCGTCGAACGGCAGCAAGGGCTGCCTCCCAATCGTCGTGGGTGGCGTGAAGTCCTTCCGTAACCAGTTGCTGGGCATACTCTGTCTCTAAAACGTCCAAACCTTGAGGGAGTAAGCCGTGATTATCGAGTTCATCAACGATGCATTGGGCAAGAAATAAAACCGTCTCATTAAGCACAAGACAACGCAACTCACTGAGCGTATCCTCGCGGAAATCGGTGGGTTCCGCAATCTGCTCGAGATAATTATCATCGTCGTCATGGTAAGGCGCAGATCGTGTGCCAAATAACGCATCGAAGGGCTCACCGAAGGCTTCCGTCACGGACGCTGTGGCGAGCTCTTCGCTCGTTTGAATCTCGGAATCGGCGACTTGTGTTGGCTCGGTGTGCTCCCACGGCTCCTCTTGTTCCCCTTCGAGTAAGGGGTTCTCTTCTAACGCTGTTTCCAGTTCGGCTTGCAATTCCTGAAGGGGTTTTTGCAATAAATCGAGCGAAGCGATTTGTGTCGTGGTTAAGGTCTGGGTTTGTGTGCGTTGTAGGGAGAGTGAAGACTTCATCGTGACTCACCACGTAGCGACTACATGCGGAAGTTTTCGCCCAGATAGAAGGCACGCACATCCGGATTGTCAATAATGTCGGTCGGATTTCCTGAGGCAAGCACCTGCCCTTCATTAATGATATAAGCGTGGTCACAAATGGCGAGGGTCTCACGCACATTGTGGTCTGTAATGAGAACGCCAATATTGCGATCACGTAAGAAACGCACAATACGCTGAATTTCAATCACCGCAATGGGGTCAACCCCAGCAAAGGGTTCGTCCAAAAGAATAAAGCGTGGGTTGGCCGCCAGCGCACGGGCAATTTCGGTACGGCGACGTTCACCCCCAGAGAGCGATAATGCCATGTTGGTGCGAATGTGCTGAATCTGGAGTTCATTCAGAAGGTTTTCGAGTTTTTCCTCGAGAGCCGCCCCGCGTAATGGGTTGCCAGATTCGTCTTTTTGTAACTCCAAAATCGCGCGAATATTGTCCTCGACGGAGAGCTTGCGGAAGACGCTCGCTTCCTGAGGTAAATAGGAAACCCCTAAGCGGGCACGTTGATAAATGGGCATATGGGTGAGTGGATGACCGTCTAACTCGACGGTTCCTTCATCGCCCACAATCAAACCAACGACCATATAGAACGTGGTCGTTTTCCCTGCCCCATTGGGACCTAAAAGTCCAACCACTTCACCGGAGCGTACAACGAGGTCAACTCCCTTGACGACACGGCGGGACCCGTAGTGCTTTTTTAACCCTCGGGCCTGCAAAATATGTTCTTGTTTTTCTTGACTCATCTTTAGACCTTAACGAGGCTCTGAAATCTTAGTGGTGGTTTGCATCGAATTTTGTGGCGTTGCCGGGGCCTCAGTAGCGGTGTTATCTTTCTTGCGCGGCGCAATAATGGTCGTTACGCGTTGGCGCGAACCATTGGCGGTGCCTCCCGAGACTTCCGAGAGCGCATAACGCATGTCATACGTAATTTTTTCACCGCTCGTCATATCTTTCTGTACGCCATTTTCGGTGCGCTTGAGTTCGGCAGAACCCGCTAAGGTAACCTTGTCGGTTTCTTCGTCGTAGATAATCTGAGTGGCTTTCGCGTGGATCCATTCGTCAATATTGGGATCCTTGTTGTCACGCTTTTGCTTGAACGTAGCCAGTGTCCCGTCGAGCGTAATATGACGATACCCTTTAGGGGTAACAATCAAAGTCAGTTTATTGCCTGTAAAGTGAATGGTGCCTTGATCGACAACGACATTACCAGTGTAGACCGCGGTTTGCTTCACTTCATCGCCGTTAAAGCGATCCGCATGAATCTCAATGGGTTGACTACTGTCAGTACTGAGCGCGTAAGCGCTTGAACACATGACGAGAGAACAGAATCCAATGGTGAGAAGTTTTTGCATAGGCGCCACCCATTTCCTTCCTTACGCGCTATAGAGTTGGTGTTTTACGTCCGTTCTTTCACTCGGGGTTCTTTGCGAAGAACGTGTCAATAACCGCCTTAGTAGTATAGCAGTAGCTTTTAAATAACCTAAATTTTTCCGAGTTCATTCGCCCATCAATCAGCGTTTGTCCTCATTGGGGTGAAACACGGAAATCACATTGCCTTTGAGTTCGATGGTATGACGAACATTGTCGTACTCCATGCCGTTCGAGGCTTCGGTCGTGTCACGACCACGTCGCATTTGCACGGGCTTTTCTGTTTCGAAAAAATCCACATCCAAAAAACCCTTGAGATAGTCTGTCTTGAAGTGGAGTTCAGGATTTTTTCCATACGCAGGCTGATAGGCTGTCACGTTCCCTTCCAGTTCGATGGTTTCAAAACTATCCTTTGTCCAGGCTTTATCACTGTGGATGAAGACAGGGCTACGATTCGCTTTGTAGGACTGGAACTGAGCGTCTCGTGTGTGCATTTGCCCGTCCGAATAATGCTGTGCTTCGGTAGCAAACAAACGGCGCATGAGGGAGCCATCCTGGTTAAAGTCCGTCACCACGACGTCTTTGGCGACAAAATCAGGACTCTTGGGGCTCGGAACATACTTGAGCCCAGCCAATTGAAAGTGTAGTGAATAGTAGTAACTTAGCCCTACTAAACCCAACAAGAGCGCAATCCCTACTAGCGCAGTCATGCGCTCGCGAAGCACTAAGCCATTACGGTTTGCCATTACTTGCCCAGAACAAAAGTATTGTGAATCAAATCATCCCAGCGTCCCTGTGCCTTGAGAATGAGTTCCGCCATCTCACGGATGGCTCCGCCGCCACCTGGATAAGCGCTACGCCAATGGACAATGTCATTGAGCGCCGGATTACCGTCGCGTGGTGTGCAGGCGAGTCCCACTCGCATGAGCACGGGTAAGTCAGGAACATCATCGCCCATGTAAGCGATTTGATCGTCCTGAAGACCGAGCTCATTAAGTAACGCTTGGTAAGCATTGCCTTTGAAGAGTTGCCCCTGAGAGACGTGTTTAATTCCTAATTCTCGGCATCGTTCAGCGACAATTTTGGAGCTACGTCCTGTAATGACCGCCACGGGGATTCCGGCTTTTTGTAACATTTGAATCCCGAGCCCATCACGGACATAGAATCGCTTAAAGAGTTCTCCCTCATTGCCTGTGATGATGCTCCCGTCAGTCATCACACCGTCAATATCGAGTCCGACTAAACGGATTTTTTTTGCGCGTTCAGTTAAGTCCATTTACAGTACCTTTGCAGACATTAAGTCGTGGATGTGTAGGGCGCCTACCAGTTGGTTGTCATCGTTAACGACTAAGAGCTGGTTACAGTGATATTGATCAATGCGTTGCACAGCACTGGCCGCGAGTTCACCGGGATGAATTGTCTTGGGATTCTTGGTCATCACACTGTCAATTTTGAGTTCACGAATATCGCCTACCCGCTCGATTAAACGACGTAAATCGCCTTCAGTGAAAATGCCTACTAAGACATTGTGATCATCTACGACAGCCGTCATCCCAATGTGTTTGCGAGTAATTTCACGCACTGCATCCAGCACCGTGGTTTGGGTTTTCACACAAGGAATATCGTCACCCTTGCGCATAATGTCTTCAACATGAGTTAAAAGCTTGCGCCCCAATGACCCGCCGGGATGGCTACGTGCAAAGTCTTCTTTGGTAAAGCCTTTAGCGGACAAGCAAGCCACGGCTAGAGCATCCCCTAAGGCCAAAGTGGCCGTTGTACTCGTGGTGGGTGCAAGATTCAACGGGCAAGCTTCACGTTCAACATGGCAGTTGAGATGTACATCGGCATAGCGAGCAAGCGAACTCGTAGCATGCCCAGTCATGGCAATAAGAGACGCGCCCTCACGCTTCAGGGTCGGAATGATCGTGAGGAGTTCATTGGATTCTCCGGAGTAGGAGATGGCGATCACCACATCGTCGCGGGTAATCATGCCGAGATCTCCGTGGGCGGCTTCGGCGGCATGCACAAAGTAAGCTGGGGTACCCGTAGACGCAAACGTCGCAGCGAGTTTACGTCCAATGTGTCCCGATTTGCCAATCCCAGAGATGATCAAGCGACCTTGGCAGTTCAAAATGAGTTGAGCTGCGCGAAAAAACTCATCACCTAACTGCGAGGCAATTTGGTCCAGTGCGTGCGCTTCTTGTGTCAATACCTCTTTGCCAAGCTGTAGGACTTGTTCTTTAATAAGGGACGACCCCATGGCATGATCCTCGTGAAAAATGCTGTAATGAATAATGATAAAGCACAAAGTCCCTAATGATAAAGAAAATAGGTCGATGCGGTAAGCCCTGAGTGACGCACGCTCGGTCAAGGCACAAAAAATGGCCTAAGTTCTCTAACACTTAGGCCATTGATATTCAATCGAGATGATGAAGCGATTAGTGCTGCAAGATCTTCGAGAGGAACTGTTGGGCACGTTCGCTCTTGGGGTGTTCGAAGAATTCTTGAGCAGGCTGGTTGTCAATAATTTCACCGGCTTCCATGAAGATAACGCGGTCTGCCACTTTGCGAGCAAAGCCCATTTCGTGGGTCACGACCATCATCGTCATCCCTTCTTTAGCCAACTGCACCATAACATCCAACACTTCGTTAATCATTTCCGGGTCCAAAGCGGATGTCGGTTCGTCAAAGAGCATGCAAATCGGGTCCATCGCTAACGCACGGGCAATCGCCACACGTTGCTGCTGACCACCTGAGAGCTGTCCTGGGAATTTTTCGGCATGATCAATTAAGCCCACACGTTCGAGTAAGCTCAAACCACGTTCGGTGGCTTCTTGACGACCACGACCCAAGACCTTCATCTGAGCGAGAACCAAGTTTTCTTTAATCGACAAGTGCGGGAAGAGTTCAAAGTGTTGGAACACCATGCCGACACGACTGCGCAACTTGGGTAAATTGGTTTTCGGGTCGCCAACGGAAATACCGTCAACGATAATTTCGCCTTTCTGGAACGGTTCAAGTGCATTGACCGTCTTAATGAGCGTGGACTTCCCAGAGCCCGAGGGGCCGCAAACGACGACCACTTCGCCTTTCTGGACTTCAGCACTACAGTTCTTCAAGACTTGGAAGGAACCGTACCACTTGCTGATGTTTTTAATTTCAATCATTGCCATGATGGGGGTAATCCTGTAATTTTTGGTTGTATTAGTGTGCAGAGGTCACTTTCCACTGCAGTCGACGAATCAACAGTGATAACGAAAGCGACACTGTAAGATAGCAGATTGCGGCAAAGGAATACATCAAAATGAGCTGGCCGTCACGCTGGGCAATCTTGGAGACAGCGCCCATGAAGTCATTGCC
>CAJJMF010000038.1 GCA_905192805.1 uncultured Sutterella sp.
GATTTATCGTAGAAATATTGGCGATTTGTTAGAGTACGCTATGCGTCAGCCCTGCGAGAGACGTATCCTCCGCTCGTCCCAATCCCCAACCGGACGCGCTTTCGAGTAAAATCGAAGCTTTACAGAACGTGACGCACGTGCGCCACTCGCGTTTAAATTGCTTTCGAGAGGTTTTATGCGACAGACGGCTTTCGTCCCCTTCGTTTTGGGAGTTGCCCTCATTTCGGGGTGCTCGAGTATGAGTGGGGTCACCAATACCTTTTTTCACGATCAGAGCATCACCAACATTGTGGGCGAAGTCTGGGAAGTGAAAACCACACGTCCCGTGCCCGTGCGCGCCTCGACGATCACGGACTTCTTAATGGAACGCGCGAGCCATCACTGTGAGGCCCGCAAACTCGTGATGTTACCGGTGCGTGGCCACGTGAAAGCCGACGGTACCGAAGGGCGACTCGAATTCCGTTGCCAGCAGCCCTTGAACTACCAATCCGAATATAAGGGCTTATCGGCCGTCTTCAATATCGGGGACGACGAAGACGAGAAGAAAGCCAAACGCTAAGCGGGAGCGAAACACCCCCAAAAGGCCGCGCGGTTGACCGTCGCGGCTTTTTTTGAGCGCAAAAAAAGCCCGCAGTTAAAAAACTACGGGCCAACCCTCATATTTAGACTCAACCTATGGTAGGAGACTCACAACAAAACCGCGTTGGGCTTCGTTGTGATTACACTGTAACCGAGGACACCCTCCCGAGGTATGTCGAAAATTCGGGTAAATGTAACAACGCTTTTCGATTAAGTCCGTGATATTTTTACGTTTTTCGGCCTTCCCCCGTCCGACTACTCAAGATCGCTTCTAAGTAAAACTACCTAAAAGACTGTGTGGGCGCGCGATTGCGCTCGGTCGCCCTTCAGAAAAGTGAACTGTTCGGATCGGCGTTGAGCGACGTCCCCCTCGGGTAAACCCGAGATGCGTAAGACATAAATCTTTGCATTTGACACGGTTCGATGTCGCCGTGCGCCCACTCGACGTCTTGTCGCCTCAAAATGAAAACGGCACCGGTTCTCACGAGAGTCCGAGTGCCGTTTTGGCGTTTGGGCGTCACATGCGACGCGTGACTTATTAGGCTTCGTTCGTCGCGGTTTTACCCGGGATCGGGCGATAGGCGCACATCAATTCCGCATCGCACACGACCTTACCGTCCACACTCGCCACGACTTCGAAAATCCCCACGCCCATTTTTTGGCGTAAGAATTTTCCTTTGATTTCCATCGTGTCGCCAGGTTGCACGACGCGCTTAAAGCGGGCCTTATTGATGCCGGCGAAGTAAAAGAGCGAATTCTTTCGATCCGCCCCTTCGGGTAAGCGGGTGAGCGCCACGATCGCACAGGTCTGTGCCATCGCCTCGACAATCAACACCCCAGGCATCACCGGCACGTCGGGGAAATGCCCCGTAAATTGCGGTTCGTTCACCGTGACGTTTTTACGCACCACCACTTCGCCCGCTTCCTCATCCAGATGCAATACGCGGTCAATCAGCAAAAACGGAAAACGGTGCGGCAGTAACGCCATGATGTCCTGAATCTCGAGGGTAGTTGTCGCCATGTCTACTATGTCCTAAAGGCTAAAAAACTGTTTGGGGTCAACGGGGTGAAGCTTACCCCGTTTTGGGCTTGGAGGGATTGTACGCTCAAGGGACTCATCCCTTGGGATGAGTTTTGATCCCCTTTTTTGAGCGCGTCGTCCCTTCGCGCCACGCATTAATCGTTGGCGTTCTCCGTACCGGCCTTCGCCAGCAATGCTTCCAATTCGGCCACGCGGGCCGTGAGCGCTTTGACGTCTTTACGCAATTGCGGCAAACGCGTCACCATCGCGGTCGTTAACTGGAAGTCGCGCCCGTCCATGGCTGGGAAAAAGCCCGTCTTTTGCATGGGCTCAGGGCCCCACTGCGTGATCACGGTCGCTGGGCCCACGATCGACTGCGCCGGAATATCAATGTGGCCATTAATCATCGCGGCGCCGCCCACCATCGTATGGTCCCCAACCGAGGTACTCCCCGCAATCCCCACGCAGGCCGCCATCACGACGTGCTCGCCGATGCGGTCATTGTGGGCAATCTGAATTTGGTTATCAAGTTTCGTGCCTTTGCCCACGATCGTATCTTCGAGGGCCCCACGGTCGACCGTGGTATTGGCACCAATTTCCACATCGTCTTCAATCACGACGCGACCCACCTGCGGGATTTTCACCCATTCGCCCATAAAGGGAGCAAAGCCAAACCCGTCGCCCCCGATGATGGCACCGGGTTGGAAAGTGCAGCGGTTGCCCACCACACACTCGCGCTCAATCACCACGTTGGGGTACAGAATGCAATCTTCCCCAATGATGGCATCGCGTCCAACGACGGCACCTGGGTAGACGTGCGTGCCGCGCCCAATGCGGGCCCCCGCTTGTACCACCGCCAGCGCATCAATGCGTGCCTCAGGGTGCACCGTAGCCGTTGCGTCGACGGCGGCTTTCGGGTCAATCCCTGCGGGATGCGTCACGTTAAAGAATGATTGGCTCGCGAACGCAAAAAACGCGTACGGGTTGTCACAGAGGAGCAAGCGTCGCGCCGGCGTTTGCGTACCAAAAAGGGGCTCAACGTCCTTGGGGCGAACCACCAACACGGAGGCCTGGCTCGCTTTCATCGCTTCCGCGTACTGGGGTTTCGTCATAAAGGCGATATCGCCTTCGCCCGCTTTATCGGGCGACATAAAGCGTGTGACGCGCACATCGTCCCCTAAGAGCGTCATCGTGAGGCGTTCACCACTTAAGTGGCGTACCGTGTCAATGAGTTCCGTTAAAGCAAAGGACGTGGTAGTAGGCATGAGTGTGATCCTAATGAAAATGTTCGTCTAAGGGTGTCGCAAGGCGTGCGGTGGGAAGGTAAAACGCCAACGGGGCTCATGCTGTGGCCGAGCCCTCGTCACACGCACGTCGGAAAAAGTCCGTTCCTCTCGGGCACCTTACTTTTTCTGTGCGGGCGGCAAATGCCGATCGAGTTCGTCAATCACGCGCTGCGTCAAATCGACGCGGTTACTCGCGTAAAAGTACTCAAAGAGCACCAAGTCAAAGTGTTCTTTTTCGGCAATCGACTTAATGACTTCCGCCGCACGGCTCTGTAAGAGCTGCACTTCTTCGATACGACGCTGATTGAATTCGTCGCGGGCTTCGCGGCTACGACGGGTCACGTCGCGTTCCATTTCCGCCAATTCGCGACGTTCGGTTAAGCGTTCGGTTTCACTCATCGAACTCGACTTGCTTTCAAACGTTTCCAGGCGTTGTTTAAACCGCTTCGTGAGGCCGTCCACTTCGTCCTGGCGGCGTTTGGCTTCTTCGTTTAATCGGTCACTCGCGATCGCAGCCGAGCGGGTATCACGCAAAATGCGTTCCATACTCACGACCCCAATGCGCAGTTCATCCGCCGAGGCGGGGGTTGTGAACGTACTCGCGAGGAGCACCGAGGCCAGCACGAACGCCATCTTTTTCAGCATATTGCTCTCCCTAAAGTATGGGGCGGGACACCCTAAATCGGTATCCCGCCCCCCAATGAGTGTTTCGCTTATTGTAGACGCTTTTGGACATTTCGCCAAAAGTGTTTACGTTGCGTAGCGTTTTTGTCCGCTCAGTCGTACCTCGTTTAGAAGCCCGTACCGATCTGGAACTGGAAGCGCTGCGTTTCGTCGCCTTCGACCTTCTTCAAGGGGTAGGCAATCGAGAACTTCAAGGGCCCTAAGGGCGAGATCCACGCGATACCAATACCGGTCGAGACGCGCAAATCGTTGAAGTCGATATCTTGACGTTCGTAACGCATCGTCCCGTCGGACTGACGGATACCTTCGTAACCCCACGCGTAGCCCGTATCCAAGAACGTGAAGATACGCAAGGTGCGGTCACCGCCCGGCAACGGCGCCAAGAGTTCGATACTCGCATTCATCATACGGTCGCCCCCGAGGTAGCTGTTGGAGTTGCGGTAGTTACCCGGATCGCGTTCCGAGGGCCCCAAGGAGCCCGATTCGAACCCACGCACGGAACCAATGCCGCCCACGTAGAAGTTCTTAAAGAACGGGAACATGTCAGTCTTGCCGTACACGTCGCCATAGCCCACCTGACCGTTAAAGGCCAAGGTGAACGTTTTGGTGAGCGGCCAGAACTGTTGATACTGGTACGTGAACTTATAGTATTCAATATCGAGACCCGGTAAGCCGATTTCACCGTTTAAGCGCTGATAGACCCCACGGTTCGGTGCCAGGGCGCTGTCACGCGAGTCGCGTGCCCACCCAATGGTGGCCGCCACCGACATCGGACTTTCACCAAACTTGTCCACGTAGGTCTTATAGCGTTGCGGCGAATTGTCGTTCACGCTCACCTTGGTGGATTCCACACGCCCGCCTAAGAAGACGCGGTCGTATTCGGTAAACGGAATCCCAAAGGAGAGGCCCGCAGCACGGGTTTCGTACTTCACGTCGGCCACGTCCAACTTATCCAAGTCAACGCGACGATCCGAGAAGTCCCACGAGCGCGAAATCCCGGTGGGAGTAATGTAGGGTTCGGTAATGCCGACCGCGTAGGTACGCTGCGACTTCGACGTGTTTAAGTCTACCGACAAGGATTTACCGGTACCAAAGAGGTTATTCTGCGCGAAGCCCCCCGACAACACGATCCCTTCCGAGGTGGAGTACCCAGCCCCTAAGGAGACCGACCCGGTGGCACGTTCTTGCACCTTCACGTCCAAGTCAACTTGGTCGCGCGTGCCGGGCACGGGCGTGGGTTCTGCCGTCACGGATTCAAAGAACCCTAAGCGGTCAATACGGTCACGCGACACTTTCACCTTGTCGCTATCGAACCAGGCGGCTTCGTACTGACGCACTTCACGACGAATCACTTCGTCCTTGGTGCGGTTATTACCCGAAATATTCACACGACGCACGTAAGCGCGACGACCCGGGTCGACCGTGTAGACGACGTTCACCGTATGGTCATCCTTGTTCGTCATCGGGTTCGGGGTCACTTGGCTAAACGCGTAACCCAAGGTCGAGAGACGATCTTTGATCTTTTCCGAAATCGCGTTCACTTCGCTCGCGTTATAGGTGCTCCCCGTCTTTAAGTCCACAAGCGGATTAAACGTATCGTCTAACCCTAAGAGGTCCCCTTGGAGTTTCGTGCCCGCAATCTTATAGGGTTCGCCTTCGGTCATGTTGATCGTGACGTACACGTCCGAACGGTTGGGCGAAATCGAGACCTGCACGGAGTCAAACTTGAAGTCCAAATACCCCGCATCCAAGTAGTGCGAACGAATCGACTCTAAGTCGGCGGCCAATTTTTCACGCGAATAGAGGTCACGCTTGGTGTACCAGCTAAACCAGTTGGGGGTTCCCAACTGCATCAAATCTAAGAGATCATCGTCGTCGTAGACTTTGTTACCCACGAAGCGGATCTGCGAGATCGAGCTCGCTTTGCCTTCGTCGACATTAATCGTGATCCCCACGCGGTTACGTTCCAAGGGGGTGGCGGTCGTCTTGACGCTCACGCCATAGTAACCACGGGCCAAATACTGGCGACGCAATTCCTGGTCGGCACGGTCCAAGGTCGACTGGTCAAAAATGCGCCCTTCGGCTAAGCCCACATCGCGTAAGCTCTTTTCCACGGCCGCTTTATCAAAGACCTTAATCCCGTGACTCGCAATCGAGGCCACGGCAGGACGTTCCACCAAGTGCACCACGACGACGTTGCCATCTTGAGTCAGGTTCACATCCTTAAAGAGGCCCGAGCGATAGAGCATACGAATCGCACGCGTCCCTTTGTCCGCCGTGTATTCGTCGCCCACGCGGAAGGGCAAGTGCGAAAACACCGTGCCCGGTTCCGTACGTTGGATCCCTTCGACACGAATATCGGAAATCGTAAAGGCCCAAGCCCCTTGGGCAAACACCATGGCAGAGAGTACGCCTACTGCCACTTTACTCAGATTGTGCTTCAAAATTGTCTCTCTCAGATAGGTTGTTATGCACTGTTTTGAGTGGGTGTCCGTCGCGCCACAGCGTGCGCCTCGAGCACACCCAACAGCGGGTGCCTAAACACCGATGACGTTGGGCACTCAGGTTTGACGCCACAAACATCATCAGAGATACGTCCACACGTACGCCGAGGTTAGGCGTACGCACATTAGCCACCATTCTACTAGCACTTTAGGCGAATGTGGGAGGAAAAATACGGGATTATCGTTTGGGTCTTTGAGGATACAGCACAATTACTTCACGGAGCGCCACCACGGCTCATGGACTCGGCCCGATTCGCTCAATAAAAAACTCTCGCCGATCTTGGGCGTTAAGAGTGTCTCTTGAGGGTTTGCCGTCGCCTTTAGGAGGCGCTCAATGGGTTCGGTCCACGGGTGAAACGCTAAGTCAAATTTGGCCCAATGAATGGGCACGACTCGCTTGGCACGCACGTCGCGTGCCGCTTGGGCACTCTCTTCGGGCGTCATATGAATCGCCGCCCAGGCGGCGTTATAGGCGCCATTTTCCATAAAGGCCACATCAAAGGGACCGTACGTGTCGCCAATGCGTTTAAAGTGCTGCCCATAGCCACCGTCACCCGAAATATAGAGTTTTTTCGAGCCCTCAATCACGTAGCCACCCCAAAGCGTCGTGTCGCGGGATTGAAAGGTGCGCCCCGAAAAGTGTCGACTCTCCGTTAAACGCACCGTGAGTGTCCCTAGGTGAGCCACCTCGTCCCAATCCAATTCCGTGATCCGATCCGCCGGGATTCCCCACGCACGCAGGTGGTTTCCGACACCCAACGGACAATAGAACTGACCCACCCGATCCTTAATCGTCTTAATGGTGGCGACTTCCAAATGGTCATAGTGATCATGCGTTAAAAGGACCGCGTCGATGACTTTAGGCAAGTGCTCTGCGCTATAGGGGTTCGTGGTCGCAAAGGGTTTTCCGGTGAGGGGCACGGGCGAAGCACGGGTGAAGACCGGATCAACGAGAATCGTCTCGGTATCCAGGTGCAGAAGAAGCGTCGAGTGCCCCAACCACGTAACGACCACGTCGCCCGGTACATTGCGTAGGGCCCGCGTCGCGTCAAAGGTGACCGAAGGTAACGGTTCTTTGGGTTGTTTGCCTTCGGGCGGAAACACGACCGACATGAGCCACGCCGTCATACTGATTTTCGGCGCATTGGCCGCTGCGGCGGGCATCGGGGCGGGTCGATTCACAAAGTGACCGTCCCGGTAATGATCGAGCCTCGCCCATCGAGTGCGCTCGGCATCGGTGACGGAGCCGCCCCACTCGCTCGTGGTCACGTACCAGAGTCCCCCTGCTCCCACGAGCACCAGAAGTAGCACGCCTAAACTTTTCAGTAGTGTGATCATGAGTGTACCTTTCCCGTGGTGAATGGATAATGAGCCAACAATCCTCTACGAGTATAGCTGAGCGGAAACCTCAGGCACGACGCAACTAAGCCCTTCGGTGTAGTTCGGTTGAACCACTCCGAGACGCCCCAAAACACAACATTCCTATGGTAAGGTAAAGCTAATATTACGGTGACTCCCTCTACACCATCCCAACCTGTCCATTTAATCAATAGGAGCTACGCTATGGCGTTCCCATACATCCGAAAGGCGATCAACCAATCGCTGATTGTCGAACCCCTTTTCATCGTGTATCTGGTGTACTGCTTGTGCATTCACGCTGGCGTCTACTTCCTCCCCTTTTACCCGAATCTCGCCGTGTTTGCGGTGTTGCTCGTGATTCTCTTTTACCATTTTGTCTGGCTCTTGGTGCGTCACAACAAGATTAAAGCCGAGTGGGAATTCTTAACCATGACGTGGAAAGGGATGCCCGCTAAGCGCCTCGACAAAGGCATCAAGAGCATGTACTTACCCTTCTGGTGCTATGGGATCGCCTTTTTGGCGTTTGGCTCGTATTGGCGTGAATACCTCGCCGATGAAATCATAAGGGACCTGGAGCAGTTCGAGGATTTCAGCATGATTCTCTCGATTTTTTACGTGTTGTTCATGATGAACTCACTGCTAAGCATGATGGACTTGGTGTCGCTACGTAACGCCCTTGACGATTGGGAAGACGAACAGCGAGGCGCCTAGGCACCCAAACCTAACGCAGGGGCCTCAGTCCAGTCCTCCCCTTAGTGCCCAGCGCGTCAGGACCAAGGGAAACGCTCAACGCAAAAGCGGTGGTTTCTGGACCACCGCTTTTGTTCATTTGACGACAAAACGCATCGCGTTAACTGCCAATCCCTAAACGCGCCAAATCGTTATTCATCACCCAAATCATCAAGATCCCGATTAAGCCAAAGCTCACCAAGAAAATCATATTGCGCACGCGCTCGGGAATTTCCCCAAAGATTGACTCCGCAATGGCAATCAAAATCTGTCCGCCATCGAGCGCTGGGAGCGGAATCAAATTCATAAACGCAATCGCCACCGAAATGAGCGCGACAAATTCCCAGAAGGCTTGTGCACCGGCTTGGATGGCTTTACCGGCGGAATTCGCGATCCCAATCGGGCCCGAGAGTTGTTCGACGGGCACCTCCCCCTTAGTGAGTCCCAACATCGTGTAGAGCTGTAACGAAAAACTGTTACGCACCTGGTAGTAGCCCATCGTCACGGCGGTCCACGGATCGTAGCGCACGGTCGTCGTTTCGGGAAGCCCACTCAAGACGACCCCCACCTGATACACCCCTTTGTCGTTGGGTTGTGGGGTGAGCGTCACTTCGCGCTTTGTGGTGTGGGGGGTTTTCTCCTTCCCTAAGAGCGTCGCCCATTCGGCTTCGGGCGGCCCCACTAAGAGTTTCACGGGCGAGTCGCCGGCCGCACGAATCATCCCAATCGCCTCTTGAATCGTCTCGGGCGTTTGGCCGTTTACCGCATAGATGCGCTCAAAGGGTTGAATACCGGCCGCCTGGGCAGGCATCCCCTCGACCACTTTGGCAATAATGGGGTCTTTCACATAGGGTAAGAGCCCCAAAGAAAACGTCACGGGCAAGCGCGCTAACTCTTCAACGGTCACCTTTTCAAGCGAAAACGACCGATCGTAGGTTTCCCCATTGGGGCGCTCAAACGTGATCCTCACGTCGCGCTCCCCAAAGTGCGGGGTCAATTGGTTCGTGAGCAGCATCATGCTGTCGGCCCGCTCGCCATTGACCGTGAGCACCCGGTCCCCCATTCGTACCCCTTGAGCATAGGCCTGAGACGTTTCCGGGGGTTGCGCAAGACGCGTCGTGAGGTCTTCACGACCCAGTACCCCGAGAACCGACACAATCACGAGGGCTAAGAGGAGGTTCATCACAACCCCTGCGCCCAAAACCATGATCTTGCCAAGGAGGGGCAAGCGGTTAATCGAACGGGCTTTTTCGGCTTCCGTTAACGTGTGTTCGTTTTCCGACGTGATTGTTAACGGGGACACATAGCCCCCAATCGGTAGCAAACTCACCCGATATTCGGTTTCGCCCGGCTTATAGCGCCAGAGCACCTTACCCATCCCAATCGAAAACGAATCCACGCGCACGCCCCAGAGACGTGCTGCCCAGAAGTGTCCCGCCTCATGAATCGTCACGATGATCGTAATCGTGATCGCAAAGGCCAAGAGTGACAATAAAAATCCGATCAATGGTGTTCCCCTATTGCCGTTAACCGTTTACGCCCCAAGGTGGGCTGCCAAGCGCGAACGCACCGTTTGGCGCACCGCTGCGTCAATGGCCAAAATCGCCTCCACGCTCGTGGGCGCCTCGTAGTGAAGCGTATTGAGCGCGTCGATGACACTCGAAAAGAGCGCTTGAAACCCGATGCGGTGCGCTAAAAACGCTTCCACCGCGATTTCGTTAGCGGCATTCAATACGATCGTGGCCGCGCCGCCCGCTTTGAGGGCGCTAAAGGCTGCGTTGAGTAACGGGAAATCCGCCCGACGAGGTTCTTCAAAAGTGAGGCGTCCGACGTCCGTAATCTTGAGGTGCTTAACGTTCCCTTCTAAACGGTAGGGCCAGCCCAACGCAAAGGCAATCGGGAGCTTCATATCGGCGACCCCCAACTGAGCCATCACAGACCCATCCGGGTATTCCACCATCGAATGGATAATGCTCTCGGGGTGCACCACCACGTCAATATGGTCTTCATCGATATCAAAGAGCCAACGCGCTTCGATCACCTCTAAGCCTTTATTCATTAAGGAGGCGGAGTCGACGCTAATTTTGGCGCCCATCTTCCAGTTCGGATGCGCCACGGCTTCTTCGGGCGTAACGTTTGTTAAATCCTGACGCTGACGGAAAGGGCCACCCGACGCGGTTAAAATCAAACGCGTCCCCGGATCACGGCGCTTTTCGCCCATCAAGCATTGGAAAATGGCAGAGTGTTCACTATCGACCGGCACCAACGTGGCGCCCGCGTCTTTCACGGTCTGCATTAAGAGGGCTCCCCCACAGACCACACTTTCTTTGTTGGCTAAGAGGAGTTTTTTCCCGGCTTGCGCGGTTTTAAAGGTGCTCGACACGCCCGCGGCCCCCACAATCGCCTGCACGACGATCGGGGTGGAGAGATCCGTGGCGATCGCGTCAATATCGGCCATCCCCGCCCCTACTTGGGCAGTGAGGCCCGCCTCATGCAGGGCCTGCGCCAAGGCATCTTTTTTTGCTTCGTCCGCAATCACGACCCATCGGGCCCCGGTGGCTTTCGCAGCCTCAACCAAGGGTTCGATGCGACTCCCCCCGGCAATGGCTTCAATGTGATAACGATCCGCATTCACCCGCACCACCTCTTGCGTGGCGCGACCAATGCTACCTGTAGCCCCTAAGAGGGCAATCCCTTCTGACATAACGTTCTCTTACTTCTGTTCACTAGCGATGGGCAAGAAGGAGAGCCGTGGCTCCACCTCGCTTATCCCTTTGTTGGTTGTATGGAATTTTCCCACAAATCATCATCGATGTGGCGAACCTCAGGCTCCGTATGCCTCGTTTCTTGCCTCTACCGACAAAAGAAAAAAAACGGGCCGTTTGCCTCGCAAAAGACCAACCACCCGTTTCGGTAATGAGGAAGGCGTGCTACGCCAACATCATTATGAAGGTGATCCCCGTCGACACCACGTAGCCAATCAAGCAAGGAATCGCGCCTTTGAAACCCTCTTAGGCCAACCGAGTTGAATCGCACTCTTGCTTGGGGGGAGTGCGTTCGCCTAAGCAAACGGGAACCCTTTCTCGGGGTTCCCGTTTGTGTTACTGCGCTAAGCGTTCGTCGCTAAGACGAGCGAGTGGACCGTTAGAATTCCACGCGCACCCCTGCTTCGGCATTCACGTTCCAACGATCGTGCCCTGCGAGCGACTGTAAGTCAACCGAGAATGACACACGGTCGTTTAACTGGTAACCGACCCCAAGGCCCAATTCGCCTACGAAGCGACCTAATTCGGGGTTCTGAACCGTAAAGGGTTTATCTTGAGCGTCGCGCACCGCGACCGTCAGATCGTTCCCTTCGTTATAGAGGTCCGCTGCCACGGCGACTTTCCCCTTCACCGTCAGGCGTTCGGTCGGGGTATAGAGCGCACGTAAGCCCACACTCGCATAGATCGCCTTGGTGCTTTGACGGTTCACCGTTAGGTTAAACGCCTCCGCATTCCATTCACGATACCCATGGGTACCCACTTGGACATAGTCGGCTCGCACAAAGGGCGAGAGCGAGAGTGCGTCTTGCGAGAAGCGGTAATTGAGGCCTAAACCCGCACGGAAGATATCCGCGGAGGTCTTCGAGCGGGCGAGCTTACCATAGGAGGCAATCACACGGTCCGTGCGGATGCTCGAATGCCCATAGGCAGCTTCCGCATCCACGTCCCACGCGTCTGCCACGGGCTGGATCGCATAGACGCCCACTTGCCACGTATCGGCGTTGACGTTATGCGTTTGCGCAATGTTGCGGCTCTTCGCATCGCTCGAGAGGTAGGCCACATTTAAGCCCACTTTCGTGCGGTTCACACAGACGTCACCACCCGCGGCCACACCGTAGTGCGTGGCATCGTAGCCCGCACGATCCGCACGGCCGTCTTGCTGTTCCCAGCCCCCTAAGGCATGCGCCCAAGAGGAGCGGGTCTGACCCATACACGGGTCAAGCGGCAAGTAGCGTTGCATTAGCATGGCGCCTTCAAGGAGCATGCGGTTCGTTTTCCCCGAGAGCCCCGGCTGCACTTCAGGCGCCCCCGTATCCGGACGAACGGCCAAGTGCATCGCATGGTTCGCCGGATCGTATTCCGGCGTCAACACGAAGACCAAGCTATTGTCGGAAAACGACGCATATTCGCCCGTGAAGTCACTCGTCGCCTTCAAGACGTTTTCTAAGCGATCCGTGCCACCCTTAAAGTCACGGGCGTCGATCGTTAACGTCGCCCCATTGGCAATCGTGATACTCTCAGCAGCCAATTGACTGTATTCCGTGGGAGAGACAACGGTAATCGCGGTATTAGCCAGCGTAGCCGCCCCCGCCACGGTATGGTTAGCGCTTGGCGCCGTCTCTTCGGCGAGGGCACGGCGCAAGCGACGCGCACGAGACGCGGCTTCACGGTTGGTTTCAAGAAGGCTCAATTCCAACGTGGACCCGGAGGCCATCGTCAAATCGCCCGCTAAGTTCGCGCCCTTTTCGAGCACCAACGTGCCACTCTGAACCTCGGTCGTACCGGTATAACGGTGGTTACCCTTTTCGAGCACCAAGGTCCCCGAGCCCGTCTTCACGAGCGAACCCGACCCGGTCACTGCCCCTTGAACCACACGCGCCTCGTCCAAGGTCAACGTGCTACCCGTATTGGTCGTAACCACACGGTCAATGAAGCTCATCCCCGTAGCATCCAAATTGACGCTTTCGGCGAGTTCCGTACCGTAGAGTGCAAGCGAATCTGTCTTCGCGTTCGCGTTCACGAGCCAATTGCCAAAGGAACCAGCAAAGCCCCCCGTCGACTCAAACGTGGAATCGGTCTGAAGTGTTGCGTCTTCAGGGTTGGCGAGCGAGCGCACGGCACCCGATTGGATCGCGTCCGCATTGGGTTGATTGGTCACCAACGTCGCACCCGAGGCCAGTTTTGTCGTACCGCCTTGAAGGACCAATGTCCCCTCGTCAACGTTGGTTGTACCCTCAAGCGTTAACGTCCCGCCCGTGTTCTTGAGCGTTTTACCCGCTAAGAGCGTCAAGTCCGTCACGGTTAAGTCGCCCCCCGACTGAACGTCAGTCGTCTTGGCCAACTGCTCAGCCCCTGTGGCGGTCGTAGCCGCCCCTTGGACTTCCCACGTGCCAAACTTCGTCACATCATTACTCGACGTAAACGCCTCACCTTTGGTGCGAAGGGTTGCACCTTCAGACCTTTCCATTGCGTTCACGTTATCGAGCACATCGGCAAGGGACGCTTTGGCGGTTTCCAGCACCGCGCGATCGGCAAAGCGATACGCGCCCCTGGTAAAGGTCTTCGTCCCATTGTCAAGATTGGTGGTCCCTGCAAAGGTGAGATCCCCACCCGAGAGCTTCAACTTTTGCGAAGCCCCCAACGTCAGATTGGTAATCGTCAGAACGCCACCCGACTGAACGTCAGTGGTTACTTTGGCCAATTGCTCAGATCCTGTAGCCATTGAAGGATTCTCTCGGCTCCCACTTTGCACTTCCCACGTGCCAAACTTCGCAACATCAGCACTCGACGTAAAGGTCGGGCCCTTTGTACGGAGCGTGGCATTGGGGGAATCGAGCATGGCGCTCGGATTGTTGCCGAGCACCGCTGACAACGATCCTAAGGCCGTTTCGAGCACCGCTTGATCGGCAAAGCGATACGTGCCCGAGGTAAAGTTCTTCGTCCCATTGTCAAGGTTGGTCGTCCCCGCAAAGGTGAGATCCCCACCCGTGAGAGCCAACGTTTGGCCTTCACCCAGCGTCAGAGCGGTAATCGTCAGAACGCCACCCGACTGAACGTCAGTCGTCTTGGCCAACTGCTCAGCCCCCGAGGCGGTCGTAGCTGCCCCTTGGACTTCCCACGTGCCAAACTTGGCTACTTCCGTGGAGGACGTAAACTCCCTTCCCTTCGTTTGCAATGTAGCTCCTTGGGAGAGTTGCATTAAGCTCAGCCCATCACCAAAGAGCTCACTGAGTGATTTCTTTTGAGTTTGTAGCGTCGCCCCAGTATCAAAGGAAAAGGTTCCTTCCGTAAACGATTTTCTCCCTTCGTCAAGGTTCGTCAGCCTCTTAAAGGTGAGATCCCCACCCGAGAGGGCCAATGTTTGGCCTTCACCCAGTGTCACGTCCGTTAATGTCAAAGCACCCCCTGACTGTACATCGGTTTCTTTGGCCAACTGATCTGCCCCAGTAGCCTTCGAACCCGTGCCTTGCACTTCCCATTTGTTGAATTGGTGAGCAAAGCCCTCCTTGGCCTCAAACGCACCCGTCGTGCGCAACGTAGCTTTGTCTTTATTGCCAATCGTTACGGACGAATTGACCCCAAAGAGATTATTTTGAATGCGATCTCCTGAAGCCTTATTGGTTACTAACACGGCACCTGATGCACTAAACTGGGCGTCGTTACCAGCAATCGTAAGCGTCCCGTTGTCAAAGTTACTTTCACCTTCAAAGGTTAACGTTCCCCCTGTTTGCTTTGTCAGCGTCTGATTTGCTCCGAGCGTCACGTCTTTAACCGTTAACTCAGATCCATTCTCCACGCTCGTCGTTCCCTTGGCTAACTGAGAAGCGCCTTCGGCCGTACTGATACCCGCACTCACGGTCCAATTATTAAACTTATTCACCAACTCGGACGACGTGAAATTGTCCGTCGTCTTTAACGTGACGTTATCACCTCGGTTGAAAAGCGTTTCTGCCGTAAAGTTGCTTAACGAGTCACGGTTCGTTTCAAGCGTTGAACTGTGATTAAGAACAACATTCGTAACGGTTGCCTCTTTATCAATCACGAGCGTTGAGGATCCATACACCAACACGTTCTTAGTCAATGCACTATTGGCAGCAAGTTTGAGCGTCCCTTCTCTAACCTCGGCCACTCGCTCAATCAAGGGCGTAATATTGCCTTGAACCGTCCAGGTACTCGAACCCTTTTTGATTAGCACATAGAAAAATTCAGACCCAAACATCGAAGCGACCTGATCTGCCGTAATGGTGTAAGACGCATTGTCTTGCCCCTTCAATACCAAATGGGTACCAGATCCACTAACCCCACCGGTAAGCGTGACATTGCTCAACTCGGTATCGAGTTGCACAGTGTTATCACCTCCATTGGCCTCAATGGCATAGCCTCGCGTACTGCCCTCGCCCCCAATGAGTTTGGCGCCTTCCTTAAGAACTAACGTCGCTTCGTTGTCTAAAAGAACTGCGCTCCCGCCTCGACCTCGTTCGCCAGCCGTCGGGGTCGTAGTCGAAGCCCCGTTGAAATCGTTATCACGTGGCCTTGTGCCATTATCAGCGTATCCTCCGTCATAAATGGAGGTCGCAGTGATTCGCAGTACACCATTTTTTCCACCCGTGCCTGCTGTACCGCGGTCACCATTTTCACCCGATTGCCCGGCTTGACCCCCAGCGCCACCCGCGCCACCGTTAACGGTCCCAGCGAGCACCAACGTTTGCCCATCGACAAAGACACCGACGCCGCCGTTACCACCATTACCGCCGTTACCACCAGCGCCACCGGCACCGCCCTTACCCGCATTACCGCCTTTACCGCCCTCGAGGCCACCCGCGTCACGCATAGCGGAATATGCCGAAGCAGAACCATCCGTATTTAAATTAGCGCCAACGCCCCCGTTGCCACCGTTACCTCCGTTACCGCCTTGGCCGCCTTGGCCCCCCGTGCCACCGGCGCCACCAGCACCCCCAGAGATCACCACCCCTTGACTGACGGTATAAGTGACTGGACCATACGAGCCAGAGTGGATCCATAACCCAGTTTGCCCTTGGCCCCCTTGACCACCAGCCCCCCCTTGACCACCGGCGCCACCAGCGCCACCGTTACCACCACGACCGCCGTGGAACACAAAACCCGACCAGCCATTTTCTGCCGTGACGTATTCGTAAAGCTCACGTCGAGGGTCGGGGTGCTCCACTCCGTCCCTGTCCCGTAAGGTTGTAAAATTTTTCAGATTATCTTTGGTAGTATTGAATAGGTTAGCGGCGGTAGCGATTTCGTTTGTTTCGGTATTGTTGTCATAGCCCTTTTGCTGTCCTCTTCCGTCCAAGTGGCCTGCGCCGTTACCACCGTTACCACCGTTGCCACCAGCGCTACCCGTGCCACCATTACCACCGCTCGTGCCAGCATCCCCGGTAATCGAACCGCTCGCGATCGTTACGCTCACCGACACATCGGTCTTCGCATTCGCGGGATTAACGGCACCGTCTGTCCCCTGCAAACCAGCATCGCCATTGCTCCCGTCCGTTGCATCGGCCGTGTAGCTACCCGACTTTGGATTC
>CAJJMF010000039.1 GCA_905192805.1 uncultured Sutterella sp.
GCCTATACTGCGACCGCGTCTCAGGGCTTACTCTACATGGTGGAAGCGGTTTACAACGCGAGCGGTTTAGGGCTTCCGATTGTGATGACGGTTGCCAATCGCGCGATTGGGGCTCCGATTAACATTTGGAATGACCACTCCGACTCGATGAGTCAACGTGATGGTGGGTGGATTCAGCTTTTTGCGGAAACCAACCAAGAGGCGCTCGACTTACACATCCAAGGGTTCAAGATCGCTGAAGAAATGAGCTTACCCGTCATGGTGTGTATGGATGGGTTCGTTTTAACGCATGCGTATGAAAACTTGGATATCCCGTCTCAGGAGGACGTCGACGCGTTTTTACCTCCTTATGAACCCCGCCAAGTGTTGGATCCTCAAAACCCCTATTCCATCGGTGCAATGGTGGGACCAGAGGCGTTTACTGAAGTGCGTTACCTCGCTCACCACAAACTCAATAGCTCGATTCCTGTCATTGAACGGGTTTCACAAGAGTTTGCCCAGCGATTTGGGCGTGACTCGGGTGGCTTATTACGTAGCTATCGTATGGAAGATGCTGAACTGTGTGTTTTTGCCATGGGCTCGCTCTTAGGAACCATCAAGGATGCAGTGGATGATTTACGTGATACTGGTCTCAAGATTGGCGTTATTGGCCTGACGTGTTTCCGTCCCTTCCCCTTCGCTGCTGTTCGTGAAGCATTGTCTCAGGTGAAGAAGGTACTGGTCATTGACCGTATGGTGGGCGCCGGAGAAGGGGGTGCTGTGGCACTGGATGTGATGAAAGCCATCCGCGGCTTACCGATTGAACAGTACTCAGTGATTGCTGGCTTAGGTGGACGCGCCGTTCGCAAGCAAAGTTTTGCGGATATCTTCACCAAGGCCTACCATGAAGGTATCACGGAAGAGCCATATTTCTTAGATCTTGACCGTAGTTTGATTGAACAACAAATGGCACGCGAGGCGAAAGCCCGCCATACGGGGCCAGTTGCGGAAGCCCTGAACAAAGAGGTCAATATGCGTAAGTTGGCCAATGGGGAGGAATTGCCATGAGCGAAGTAATTCATTTTTATCAAACGGGTACTTTTGTCGCTGGTAATCGATTACTCGATGAAAACGAACGATCCATTCAGGCCCGTATGGATCGCTCGAATGCGCTCACCTCAGGGCACCGAGCCTGTCAAGGTTGTGGTGAAGCCCTTGGGGCTCGCTATGCCGTCGATGCGGCCATTAAGGCCGTCAATGGCAATTTGGCGGCAGCCAATGCGACGGGGTGCTTGGAAGTGTTCTCGACTCCTTATCCAGAAACCAGTTGGCAGTTGCCTTGGGTGCATTCCCTGTTTGGCAACGTGGCTGCGGTTGCGACGGGGATGGCTGCTGCCTATCGCATGAAGGCGCGCAAAAATGGTACCGAAGCGACACGCGTGATTGCTATGGGCGGTGACGGCGGTACAACCGATATCGGGTTTGGTTGCTTGTCTGGGATGTTCGAACGTAACGATGACGTGCTCTATATCTGCTACGACAATGAAGCCTATATGAACACTGGGGTGCAACGTTCTTCTGCGACGCCACCCACGGCGCGTACGGCAACGACCATGCCCTTGGGCCCAGAACCAGGGAATGTGTGGGGTCAAGGCAAAGATGTGCCACTTTTGGCTATGGCTCATGGGATCCCGTATGTGGCGACCGCGACCGTGGCAGACTTACGCGACTTAGAAAGAAAAGTGACGAAGGCCATGAGTTTCCGAGGGGCTCGTTATATCCATATTTTTGTACCCTGCCCCTTAGGCTGGGGCTCGGCATCCGAACGTACCGTGTCGCTTGCTCGTCTGGCTCACCAAAGTGGGCTCTTCCCTGTGTATGAGGCAGAGTATGGGGTGGTGACACGTGTCAATAAGATTCGTAAACAGGTCCCGGTTGAAGAGTATTTGAAACCGCAAAAACGTTTTGCTCATCTCTTTAGTAAGAATGCGGACCCTGCCGTGTTGGCACGTTTGCAAGCCGTGTGCGACCGCAATATCCGTGAGTTCGATATGTTAAGTGACGATGATGAGCCGACGGCGCTCCGTCCAGTGCCCTTGCAAGCGGATCAGCGTGCAGGTCGCGTTTAACGAGGTAAACAATGAGTAAACCTTTCGCTATTACCTTGGATGTGGGTTCATCCTTGGAAAATCATACTGGTACTTGGCGTACCGTTCGTCCCGTCTATGTGAACCGTCTCCCTCCGTGTAATGCAAAATGTCCGGCAGGGGAAAAGTGTCAAGCGTGGTTATTCCATGCCCAAAGCGGCGACTATAAGTTGGCCTGGGATCAAATCGTGGAAGATAATCCGTTCCCGGCGATCATGGGACGTGTTTGTTATCACACCTGCGAAGTGGCCTGTAACCGTGGGGAATTGGATGAGGCTGTCGGGATTAATGCGGTGGAACGCTTCTTAGGTGACCATGCACTCGAAAAAGGTTGGACGTTACCGAAACGTGAAACGCCCACAGGAAAGCGCGTGCTTGTCGTGGGCGCAGGCCCGGCTGGTCTCTCTGCGGCCTATCATTTAGCCCGTTTGGGTCATAAAGTCCATGTCGTCGATAGCTCTCCTGCTGCCGGTGGCATGATGCGCTATGGGATCCCGAAGTATCGTTTACCGCGAGACATCTTGGATAAAGAAGTCGCCCGCATTCTGGATATGGGGGTTGAATTAGAGCTTGGTCGTGAGGTAACGGACCTGAAGGCAGAAATGCAAGCGGGTCAATACGATGCCGTCTTTTTAGCCGTAGGAGCCAGTTTGGCTCGCCGTGCTTATATTCCTGCAGGGGATGCGGCGCGTGTTGTCGATGCGGTGTCGGTACTTCGCTCGATGGAAGGCGAAGACAAACCCATGTTGGGTCGTCGAGTCGTCGTTTACGGCGGTGGCAATACCGCGATTGACGTGGCACGTTCGATGAAACGTATGGGCGCAGAACCTTTATTGGTTTACCGCCGTACTCGCGAAAAGGCTCCTGCACACCAATTTGAAATCGAAGAAGCAATTGAAGAAGGGGTTTCGATGAAATGGCTTTCCACCATTAAGGAAGCCGACCAAGGGGAAATCCGCATCGAAAAAATGGTGCTTGATGAGAATGGCAAACCGCAGCCGACAGGCGAGTTCGAAACCGTGGGAGCTGATAGTTTGGTGTTGGCGTTGGGGCAAGAAACCAATCTCAATTTGCTCTCTGGTCTTGAAGGCCTCAATGCCGATAACGGGGTCGTGAGTGTTGATGAACAAATGATGACCTCCGTGCCTGGCGTGTTTGCGGGTGGTGACATGGTTAAGGGTGAACGCAATGTGACGGTTGCCATTGGCCATGGCAAGAAGGCGGCACGTGCGATCCATGCCTGGCTCACGGCTGAAATTGTGGGTGAAGAGCACTGGATGGGCAATGCAAGTTACGATCGCTTGAACACTTGGTACTACGCGGACGCTCCCAAGACGCATCGTCCGCAATTGGATTTGGCTCGACGTACGAGTACGTTTGACGAAGTTCAACAGGGGCTCAACGAAGACAACGCGCTTTTCGAGGCTCGTCGTTGTATGTCGTGTGGTAACTGTTTTGAATGCGACAACTGCTATGGCGTATGCCCGGACAATGCCATTATTAAGCTGGGTCCAGGGAAAAAGTTTGCGATTAATTACGAGTACTGCAAGGGGTGTGGCATCTGTGCCTACGAATGTCCTTGTGGATCCATTGATATGGTCTCGGAAAAGATCTAACCGTCTCCTTGCATCGCTATAGACAACGAAGCGCTTCTCCTCTTTGGGGCGAAGCGCTTTTTTTAGCTCTCAGAAATGTTGCCGACGTATAACGCGATTCCAAGGGCAACCATGAGCATCGACGAGCAGACAAAATACGGTGTCCCTGCGAGCCAGAGATTCTGAGTATGTCGTGAGGTAACCATCAAGAGTGGCGTACCGATCATAGGGGAAACCGCGCTAGTAAAACTGTTGAGCGAGCTGACAGCCCCCATATTGACCCCCTGATTAGTGCTCTCACACCGTCGGCTAATTTCTCCCTGAATCGTTGGCCCAACAATCCCCGTGACCGCAAATAGGCAAATAAGACATAAACTGACCAAACCCCAGGGAGAAAAGCCGATCAATAGCATCGTAATGGCACCAATTGAAAGACCGAGGCGGATAATTTTATCGGCAACAAGGCGTTGAGTCAGACGAGGCAGAATGACCCCCTGCGTGAGACTAATGGAGATCCCAAGCGCAAAGATACTCAGCCCAATCGAGAGTGGAGTCCAGTCATAGCGATATTCCCCATAGAGTGCCCATGTACACTGCATCAAACTTTGTGCCATCGTAAAAAGGACGATGATGAGCAGGAATGGACGGATACCCGTGAGCTTGCCGAGATTGAGAATCGCGCCAAAAGGATTGAGGGCTTTAAAGCTGAGCGGGGCCGTATTTTTTTCCGTCAAACTTTCGGGTAACACAAACAACCCATAGAGGAAGTTTAAAGCGCAAATCGCACTGGCTACTATGAAAGGAAGACGGGGATCAATTTGTCCGAGAACGCCACCCAACGCCGGCCCAAGCACGAACGCAATGCCAAAGATGGCACCAATTTTCCCAAAGGATGAAATACGTGAATCCTGAGAGGTAACATCAGCAATGTAGGCTTGGGCGACAACAATGTTGGAACTCATCATGCCACCGACAATGCGTGAGAGCAAGATAGGCCAGAGGGACGTGCTCAGCGCGGGCACAATCATCATTAAGGCAAGGCCTAATATCCCGTTGAGTAACACTGGGCGGCGTCCGATACGGTCGGAAAGGGCGCCTAAAATAGGGGCGAAGCAAAACTGCATCAACCCATAGCTAATCATGATGATGCCGTACCAGATGGTTTGTTCGTCTTTGCCGTTAGCAAGGCTCCCAATCAGATGCGGGAGCACAGGGATAATGAGTCCAATACCGAGCGCATCTAAGAATACGCAGGTAAGGACAAATCCAATAGCAGGTCGACGTGACATGAGTGTTCTGAGCCCCACAAGGAAACCGTGATAATGGTCTAATCTTAACAAACTGCATAGGGGAGGGGAGGCGGATTCACATTGTGAATCGATTTCAGAAAACGGGCCCCTGAAATCATTTGTTCCACCAAAGATGGCAGTAAAAACCCTTTGGGATGGGCTGCTTAGGATTATTGAGGTAAGTCAAGAGAATGGTTAACAATTGGAAGCATGGCGGAGAAACGGTCGAGTGAAGGGATTTCCGTCACGCATCAGGGATTGATTTTTGCTATGTTATTCCAGCAACCGTAACAGATTGTACATTCACCGAATGTCCTTCTTGGAGTCCTACCTTATGAGAAATATTATGCGATTTGCGGTGCCGTTTTTGCAGGCATCGCTAGTTAAACAAATTTTGGTTGCCCTCGTATTGGGCATTATTTTCGCCTTTGCTATGCCGTCTGCAGCGACAAGCGCAGGCTTTTTAGGGAAAGTATTTGTGACCGCCTTGAAGGCAGTCGCTCCCGTATTGGTTTTTGTGTTGGTGATGAGTTCCATCGCGAACCAAGATTTCTCGGATGGAGAAAAAGCGCATATCAAACCAATCATGGTGTTGTATTTAGTGGGTACATTTGTGGCTGCCGTGGTCGCTGTGATCGCAAGCTTTATGTTCCCCACCAAGTTGTTGATGGCAACCGCTCAGAGCGTCACGGCGCCCGGGGCAATTTCCGATGTGTTGGGCAATTTGATTTTGAATGTGGTCGACAATCCTGTGAAGGCTATTGCCAACGGTAACTACATTGGGATCTTGGCCTGGGCCGTCACCATGGGTATTGTGTTACGTCACTCCTCGGACTCGACCCGCGAAGTCTTAAATGATGCCGCCAAAGGGGTGGAATTTGTGGTCCGTTTAGTGATTCGTTTTGCTCCTGTTGGTATTTTTGGCTTGGTCGCAGAAACGTTTGCGACCACGGGTGTTGATGTCTTTGCTGGGTACGTTCGCCTCTTGGCCGTACTTTTGGGTTCGATGGCCTTCGTTGCTTTTATCGTGAATCCTTTCTTGGTATGGCTCACGACGCACGAAAATCCGTTCCCCATTACGTTAATGACGTTACGTGAATCGGGTGTGAGCGCTTTCTTTACGCGCTCTTCGGCCGCGAATATCCCGGTGAACTTGAATATTTGCCGTCGCTTAGGTTTGCCCGAATCGACCTATTCGATCTCGATCCCCATTGGTGCCACGATTAACATGGCAGGCGCAGCCATTACGATTACGGTGCTCACGTTGTCCGCAGCCTACACGCTGGGGGTCGAAGTGAGCCTCTCTACGGCGATCTTCCTTTCGTTCGTTGCTGCCCTCTGTGCGTGCGGTGCTTCGGGTGTGCCGGGCGGCTCGTTGATGTTGATTCCTTTGGCTTGCGGGCTGTTTGGTATTGACCAAGATGTTGCGATGCAGGTTGTTGCAGTTGGGTTCATTATCGGTGTGCTTCAGGACTCCGCCGAAACAGCGTTGAACTCTTCGAGTGATGCCCTCTTCACAATCGCCGCTTGTCGTCGTGCCGAGCGTTTAGCGAAAAAGGCCTAAAACGCTCTAAGTTGGGTACGCTCATGGCGTACCCAATACCACTCCTTTTAAGACTGCTTTCGATGGGTGTCGAGAGCAGTTTTTTTATTTTTGCTAAGATTGCTCCATTACGATTTTTGAGGCGTTTGAGCGGGTTCAACCATGCACAGCAAAAGCTCACCACAGGAGATTCTAAAAAACACGTTTGGCTATGCTTGCTTCCGTGGTTTTCAGGAGCAAGTGATCGAAACGGTGGTGGCGGGGCACGATGCACTGGTTTTGATGCCTACGGGGGGTGGAAAAAGCCTGTGCTACCAAATTCCTGCGTTGCTTCGTGACGGAATGGCGGTGGTGGTCTCTCCGCTGATTGCCTTGATGCAGGACCAAGTCCAAGCGCTAGCCGATCTAGGCGTGCGTGTGGCCTGCCTTAATTCCAGTCAAAGCGCTGAAGAAAAGGCTGAAGTCAAGCAGAAGATTGTGCGTCAAGAGCTTGATATTCTCTACGTATCCCCTGAACGGATGGCATTGTCGAGCTTTCAAACCCTTTTAGATAGCGTCCCTATCTCACTTTTTGCGATTGATGAAGCGCATTGCGTGAGTGTCTGGGGCCATGACTTTCGGCCCGAGTACCAAGCGCTCGCTTGCCTGAAAACACGGTACCCCCAGGTTCCGCGCATTGCGCTTACGGCAACGGCCGATGAAAAAACACGTCAAGAAATTGCTTCGCTCTTACTCAATGAGCCCCAGCTATTCGTGGCGAGTTTTGATCGTCCCAACATTTTCTATGAGGTCGTTGAGAAAAAAGGGGACGGGATTCAACAACTGGTGCACTTTATTCAGCAGGAGCATGCTCACGATGCAGGCATCGTTTATTGTATTGCTCGCGCCAGTGTGGAAAACGTAGCCAATCGTCTGACACAACAAGGAATCCCTGCATTACCCTACCACGCAGGGTTAAGCGCTGAGGTGCGTGCAGAGCACCAAGAACGCTTTTTACGTGAAGAGGGGCTCGTGATGGTGGCCACGATCGCGTTTGGCATGGGAATTGACAAACCCAACGTGCGCTTTATTGCCCACCTTGATATACCACGATCGTTAGAGGGCTATTTTCAGGAAACTGGACGTGCAGGTCGAGATGGTTTACCCGCTGATGCATGGCTATGCTATGCCCAACACAATGTCCGGCAACAACGCTACCTCATTGAGACGAGCGAGGGCGATGAGCGCTATAAGGCGCTGAATCACCAAAAGCTGGATGCAATGATGGCGTTTATTGAGTGTCCAGGTTGCCGTCGGCAATATTTACTGTCGTATTTTGGGGAAACCATTGCGCCGTGTGGGCATTGCGATAACTGTGTGCATCCACCTAAGTTGCTCGATCGTACAACGGAAGCTCAGAAGTTGGTCTCATGCATTTACCGCGCACAACAAGCCAGTGGGTTTAACTTCGGGGTGGAGCATATTTTGGACATCTTATTAGGGCGTGAGTCGAGTCGTGTAAAACAGTACGCCCATCAGAATCTCTCGACCTGGGCCATTGGGGGCAATATTCCCGAAGGTGAGTGGGGCAGCATTTTACGACAGCTCTTGGTGCATCATGTGGTCTGGATTGATGTTAACCAGCACAATGTCTTACGGCTGGGGGATAACGCTAAAGCGCTTTTACGTGGTGAGCTTGCGATAAAAATTCCGTCACTTCGCTATGCACGACGTGTTGCGTCACACTCCAAGGCGAGTAAACCGATACTCAATGAACGGGACAAGCTGTTTTTTGAGGTGTTACGCGCGTGGCGGACCGACATTGCCAATCGCTTAGGGCAAGCGCCTTATAAAGTGTTACCCGATTACACCTTGCGCGAAATTGCTGTTCAGCGTCCTCAAACCGACGAAGCGCTACTTCGGATTTCAGGCATTGGTGAAACACGTGCAAAGAATTACGGTGAGGATATTCTGACCCTAGTTAACACGGAGGTCTTGGCGTATGAAAAAACGCTCGCACTGGAACCGTCCTTTCCTTCCGAGATTCCAGATCTGAGCGGACAAATCACGCCATGGTAGACAAGAAAAACGGAGTCAAAAGGTTGGTTTGACTCCGTTGGTCTAGCGTAATTAGTTTTTATCGGCCAGTCGAGGTTTTTGTTTGCGATTGGCCGTTACTTTATCAAAAAGGGCATTGGGTAATAGTCGCAAGATTTTCGCGAGAATTCCCATTTGCCAAGGGATCACACGATAGGTGGTGCGACTCAAAATGGCGGGAACCGCATCACGCGCGAATTCTTCAGGAGTTTGTGCAAACGGCATCTTATAGGGATTTTTGGCTGTCAATGCGGTTTTGACAAATCCTGGGCAAATGGTCTGCACGAGGACATCTGACTTTTTCAATTCCACACGCAAGCTTTCACAATACGTGATTACGGCCGATTTGGAAGCGCAGTACGCTTCCGACCCAGGTAAACCACGAATGCCGGCTACTGATCCAATCCCGACGAGCTGGCCTGCGCGTCGGGCCTTCATACTTGCAATAAACGGATGGAAGGTGTAGGCCATAGCGAAGACATTGGTTTTGTAGATTTGTTCCAGTACGGCTAAATCTTCAAAATACTCCGTTTTGACTCCGTGAGAAATCCCCGCATTAGCAATGACGATATCAGCCTCACCAATACGCTGGGTAAATTCGCGGGCGACACGCACCATATCGTCTTTATTGGTCACATCGGCCAAAAAGACTTGGTGACGATCAGGGTTTTCGAGTGTTTGGCGTGCTGCGTTGAGCTTAGTGAGGTCACGAGCGACGAGTCCGACCGTTGCTCCTCGACGGGCAAATTCTTGAGCCATGGCTAGGCCTATTCCACTCGAGGCCCCAGTGATAAAAACGTTGAGTTGCATGTGCTAAGTCAGATAAAAACGAACGGTGGGAGTAGTGTTACCCCCACCGTTTGAAGGGTGAGATTGGCGTTATTAGCCCTTGCGGGACTGGCGAACTTGGTCGATCAAGTAGTTAAGCGCATCGGGCATAGCATTGCGCGAGCCTACTAAATGCGGCCCCGTCGTAAAGCGTCCTGCTACGCCGACCATCGGTGTGGAGTCGATGCCGTAGGCTTGCCAGAGCTGGAACGCCACGCGATTGCGGTTTTGCACACCAAACGAGCGAACCGTGGCTTTCCATTTTTCGGCGCCCACGCCGTTTTTAACCATAAAGTCCAAAATATCATTGGCGGCACTATCAGCGTTGTAGCTGTGCGTCTGATAAATCACGCTTTCAAAGAAAGGACGGCTCAACTTGTCAAGCAAACCTAAGGCTTCAAGGGCGTAGTAGGTTTCCGAGAACGGGAAGTATTTCGGTTGCCAAGCGACAGGGCAACGCGTCACTTCAACGTCTGCGGGAACGGTTTTCATCCACTCTTCGAGCGTTGGTTCAAAATTTAAGCAGTGCGGGCACGTATAGGCAAAAAAGGCAATAACTTGAATCTTATTGGGATCCGAAGCTACCGGGGGATTAAGTACAAGATACTGCTGACCCGGGGTATAGCTGGGTGCACCGAAGCTAGGCGAAGCGGCTAAAAGGGCTCCTGCCCCCAGTAATGCACGACGAGTAATCATGATGAACGTCCTTCAAGAAAGATTATTTATTGATGCCAGAGGGTATAAGAAGTAAACACGGTTAAGCTTTAATTTTGCTTAATGAGCGTAGACTGAATACCTTGATCGTTGAGCATATTTTGGATCTCAACGGCACTGTTACGATCGTCAAAGGGGCCAATACGGACTCGCCAAATATTGCCTGCTTGTTGAAGCTGAGCTTCAACTGCACGCATAGCTAAGTCTGCTTGACGTTCTTCTGCTTGTTTTTGTGAACGGAATGCCCCAGCCTGTACCCAGTAAGAAACAACAGTGACATTCCCTGGCTGAGCAGCCTTGCCTTGTTCGTCTCGTTGGGGCTGGTTATCCGCAGAGGCGGTGTTGGCAGCGGTTGCCGTGTTGGGTGTGCTGTTCACGACAGGAGCCGGAGCACTTGTCGTCGTATTGGCAGTTACCGTGGCTACGGTACCTGCTTCAGGGGCAGGAGCCGTTTCGGGTGTCGACGCAGCATTTAAGGCCTTATTGGGATCGACATTTCCCGCCAGTTCTTTCGCAGGATCCACGTCTGCTGTGACCTTTTGTACTTTTTCGACAAAAGGCACAGGAGAATTCAGCGTATAGTAGGCTACCCCTGCGGCAACGGCTAAGCCAAAAATGATGCCGAAGAGAAAGCCACCAAAGCCAGTAGAAAAACGAGATTGAGACACAGCACACTCTCCACAAAGGAATTATTCGTCACGCTTGGCCATAAACTCTGGAGCACTGACGCCCAAGAGCGTTAACCCATTGGCTAACACTTGACGGGTTGCTGCAAGGAGTGCTAAGCGGGCATTACGTTCTTTGTCATCATCACCAAGAATGCGTTCGGCGTTGTAGAAGGAATGGAATTGACTTGCCAAATCCTTCAAGTAATAGCATAGCGTATGCGGGGCATGATCATTGGCAGCCTGCGTCAATAACGACGGGTATTCAGCAAGCTTGTTGATCAATAAGCCAGCGGTTTCACCCGTTAACGGACTCAGATCGGTGTTTAAAAATTCGTCCGTGGTGGGGATACGGTAACCCTGTTTTTGTGCATTCGCAAATACCGAGCAAATGCGGGCATGCGCATATTGGAGATAGTAGACCGGATTTTCGTCGCTCTTTTCCTGAGCCAAATTAATATCAAAAACAAATTCAGCGTCGGCTTTACGGTTCACGAGGAAGAAGCGAGCCGCATCACGTCCAGCCATATCAACGAGGTCACGCAACGTGACATAGTTCCCCGAACGTTTGGACATTTTCACTGGTTCGCCGTCTTTCACGACAGAGAGCATCTTATGCAAGATGTAGTCGGGGAAGGTGGTCGGGATCGTTTTACCGAGAACCTTCGCACAACACTGGATACCGCAGCGCACACGAGCGACGGTGCCATGGTGATCCGACCCTTGAATATTGATGGCTTTCGTGAAACCACGTTCAAATTTAGCCATGTGGTAGGCCACATCGGGTACGAAATAGGTGAAGGTGCCATCGGTCTTACGCATCACACGATCTTTGTCGTCGTGCACACCCAATGCTTCACAGGCTGTGGTGTTGAGCCAAAGGGCGCCATCTTTTTCGTAGGTATACCCCGACTCAATCATTTCGGCGACTGCGCGTTCTACGCGGCCAGAGGTGTAAAGCGAACTTTCGAGATAGAAGTTATCAAAACGAACGCCGAGTTGCGCCAAGTCATCGTCTTGTTCGTTGCGTAAGTAGGCCACGCCATAACGACGTAAGAGGTCGATGTCGTTGATGTCGCCTGTGGATTCCACGATGTCACCGTTGTGACAATGCACGGGCTTACCTGCTAAGAAATCTTGAGCAATGGCGACAATATATTCCCCGTGATAGGCGTCTTCGGGTAATTCAATGGCGTCGCCCTTTAACTGACGAGCGCGTAACTGAATGGACTTAGCTAAATTGCTAATCTGTACCCCGGCATCGTTGTAGTAAAACTCGCGGGTGACAGACCAGCCCTGTGTTGCCAGCAGGTTACCCAAAATATCGCCCAATGCGCCTTGGCGAGCATGCCCTAAATGCAGAGGCCCAGTCGGGTTAGCCGACACAAACTCGAGTAACACGGATTCACCTTTGTGGGAATCGTTATACCCAAACAAGGAACCTTTCTGGAGAATGTCACGGATGGTGCTAAAGCGCGCGTCGTCATTGAGGTAGAAGTTAATAAATCCCGGCCCAGCAATTTCAATTTGCTTGAAGAGATTGGAGGCTTTCGGATTGGCTTTAATTAACTCGACTAATGACTCAGCAATATCGCGAGGTTTTTTCTTTAAAACACGAGCCAATTGCATGGCAACTGTGCAAGCGATATCACCGTGCTCGGCGCTTTTAGGGCGTTCGAGTACGACATTGACATCGGTGACATTGAGCGTTTGAAGCGCCTCATTGATCAAGGAGGCAACGGTCTCTTGTTGTTGAGCTAGCATAGGTGAAAAAAATAGCAATGATATATAGAGTCGACTGCTAACAGTTTACCCATCTCGGGGCAAACTGAGAGTATGAAGGCTTGAAATTCGATAAGCAAATGTTTCGACCCGTTGCCACGGGGTCAACGGGTCGACAGTATAAGCGTTTATAACACGAAACGACGACAGTTGTTAGCGTTTGTCGTGTTCAATCCAGCCAAATGCTGAGTGATTGTGGATGGATTCAAAGTTTTCCGCCTGAACGCGGTAGGCAAGCACGCGATCGTCAGTATTGAGTGCTTTGGCCATATCACGGATGATATCTTCTACAAACTTGGGGTGTTCGTAGGCGTATTCCGTGACGTATTTTTCGTCTGCACGTTTCAAGCGAGCCCATAACTGGCACGAGGCCGAGTTTTCACTGATGCTAATTTGATCCTCAAGGGACATGTCCGACTTGAGAATGAGTGAGCTTGTTAAGTGCGAACGTTGATTGTGTGCACCGTACTTGGAGATTTCTTTGGAGCACGGGCATAAGCTGGTCACCGGAGTGATCGTTTCTTGACGAACTTCGGTGGTGCCGTTTTCCGTGTTGGCAATCCAGGCAGCCTCATAATTCATAAGACTCGTGAATCCACTGACGGGAGCAGTTTTCTTCACAAAGAAGGGAAAACGCATTTCAATCGTGCCCGATGTGGCCCCCAGCTGCTCTAACATTTTGTCCATGAGATCATGAATGGCTGCACGATCAAAAGCGCCTTCGTACTCTTCAATGAGGGCAATGAAGCGCGACATGTGCGTGCCTTTTTGATCAGCCGGTAATGCCACCGTCATGGTTAACTTCGCAATGGTCGGTTGCACACCATTGCGGGATTTCACAGTAATAGGCAAGGTGACATCGCGAATACCCACGCGCGTAATCGCAATGTTACGCTGGTCGTGAGATGACTGGACGTCAGGAAGGTTCATTTTCGAATTGTTTTCCATATTCTTTCATCATCCGTGCCTCTTGTAGTAAAGGACGGATGTCAGTAAAAAGTAACGTTACAAGATTTGAAAGTACTACCGAATCAACGTCTCACGAGAAGAGCGCCACAAAGCACTCGAAAAGATATTCTTGAGACAATCGGTTTTAGAGTTGGACAATATCTTACAAAAAGCGAGACGAGTTATGTGAAAATTCAAAGGTAAGAGAACGCAAATGCCTCATTTCGCTCGTTACAATGCCAGTAAGCACACTCGAATTGCCCATCCTGTAAACAAGAGATGGGATAAGGATAACCCCTAAAGTAAAGCGTGATTGTAAGGTTTTTTGAGCAGGGCTTGTTGCGTAGGCAAGGAGAAAATAAAAAATACTATGTCAAAAGTTGATTTTCGCTATATCGTGTCCAATTTGTTGGGTAGTGCGATCAATTTGATACTGGTTGTCGTAGCCTTTGTCGTCGCGATTGCCATTATTTCCCCGATTATTCTGTTTATTGTGATCCCCGGGTTGGTGTACGCAGGCTGGCAGTACTATAAATTGAAAAAACAAGGTCAAGCCTCGCAAGAGTGGCCTGGCTTTGGACAACGTACTTCCTCAGGGCAGCCGTGGACACAACACCCGAATGCGTCCACTTCCGCTCAACAAGAAAAGGAAGAGCTACTGCAATATCGTGCTCAGGTCCGACGTGAGGCCGAAGACATCGAAGCAGTGGATGTGAAATCTAACGATCAGTCATCGAAATAATGACTCAAAGAAGAGGGGAGATGAGATACGCTAACCCCTCTTTTATTTTGTCTTTAAAGGGACGGTTATGCCAGCTTACGGGGTCGATGTGCGTGGAGTGTTGTTGGTACCCGTCGACAAGCAGCCTGAGGGATTTTACGAGCGCCGCATCGAAGATCAGTAGCGTCGTTTCAAAGTTAAGGTGCAGACTGCGGTTATCTAAATTCACTGTCCCAAACAGAGCAAATCGTCCGTCTACCAAGATGGTTTTGGTATGAAGTAGCCCTTGACCAAACATCAGAATGTTAACCCCCACTTCGAGCAAGGCCTCGTAATGACGACGACCCGCCCAAGCTACAGCTTTATTGTTACTGTTGCGAGGCAAAATGAGGGTGATCTTGACGCCTCGCAGAGCGGCATTTTGTAGCGCTGCCAATAATGCTTCATTGGGTACAAAGTAGGGTGTTGTAATGGTAAGAGTCTCTTTGGCCTGCGATAGGGCCTCGAGAATTAAATAAAAATTGGGGTCGTTCTGACTGTAAGGACCTGAGGGGATGGTCAAGACGCTTGCACCGTCTGGGGTGGCAACTGCGTCACTGGATGCCAACGCTAAAGGCGCGCTTTCCCCGGTATGTATCGACCAGTCTGTCCAAAAGACGTCATTAAGGGAATCCACGGCAGGTCCTTCAATGCGAACCAACGCATCGACCCAATGTCCGACAACATCAGCATCTTCATAAGCGCTCGGGTCAATCATATTGAGACTCCCGGTATACGCAACACGGCGGTCAATCACAATGGTTTTGTGATGGAGTCTTAGGTCCGCACGTTCTAATCCGAGCATGGAAAGCCATTTCATGGGCATCGCAGGGACGATATGAATTCCCAAGGCCACCAATTGTTCTTTGCATGGACTTTGTAAGAATTTGCGTGAACCAAAGTCATCCAAGAGTAAACGCACTTCAACGCCACGTTGACGTGCACGCACAAGGGCCGCAATCACCTCATCGACATACGCGCCAACTTGCCATATATAAAACTCCATAGCGATACTGGATTGGGCAGCGTTTATATCGCGAAGAATCGACTGGAACATGGCATCCGTTTCGGATAGTAAGCTAACGCGGGAGCCCGTCGTTAAGGGGAATCCGGAAACGGTGCTCGCTAGGCGACAAAGTGGCGCATAATCGAGCAGTGTGGGGGGAAGCGTATCGGAGGTGAGTTGGGCGATGCGTTCGAGCCGTTCGTGATGAATACGGCGGTATTGTTTTTCGCGCCATTGTCCGATGGGGCGCTCACCAAAAAGTAAATAGAGGATAAAGCCGACATAGGGAATGACGGCTGTAATAATAATCCAAGCAAACGAAGATCCTGGTGGGTGGCGGGTGAGCATGACGCGCACCGAGACCGCAATAATAATGCCGACTTGAATCAGTACAGCGAAAAGCCCCCACAACGTGAGGGTGTTGGTGAGATTGGCGTCAAACATACTTCGAGATCGTTCTTGGCAAGGTAATGCTTCAATACTAAACGACTTGGCGGGAGGTTGCGTTAGGCGAAATTACGTAGTTATACGTAATTTGAGTTTTTTTGAGAACAAAGCCTTGACGATGGAATACTTAGGGTGTATAGTTCTGTTTCCTCGCAACGGAGAGGTGCCCGAGTGGCTAAAGGGGGCAGACTGTAAATCTGTTGGCTTACGCCTACGATGGTTCGAATCCATCCCCCTCCACCATAAGATTTCCAACAAAAGCGTTCGGCTCGAACGCTTTCTGTTTGAGCGGGTGTAGCTCAATGGTAGAGCAGAAGCCTTCCAAGCTTACGACGAGGGTTCGATTCCCTTCACCCGCTCCAGTGCCGCCCATGTGGCTCAGTGGTAGAGCACTCCCTTGGTAAGGGAGAGGTCATGCGTTCGATCCGCATCATGGGCACCATAATTCTCCCCATTTTTCAATAACTTGTTTCCAGTTCTGCTCATTATCTTGGGGCTGGAATTCACTTGTTCAGGAGCCGAAGATGGCCAAGGGTAAGTTTGAACGTACAAAGCCCCACGTTAACGTGGGCACAATTGGTCACGTGGACCATGGTAAGACCACGTTGACAGCCGCTATCACGACGATTTTGG
>CAJJMF010000040.1 GCA_905192805.1 uncultured Sutterella sp.
ACACAAGATTATATTAACTCGCCCTAAGCAAGGTTATCTTAAAAATAGATGACACTGGTACCCGACAACTTCGGACAGTATGACTACTATGAATAAGAACACTAAACTACTAACCCTTATTTTGGCTGGACTCGTTGCCATTGAAGCGCCTGCGTGGGCTGCGCAGCCGAGCAAGACCAAAGCTCAGACGCAAGCCGCCACACAAACCACAAGTGCACCAGCGACGCAAACAGCTCGCAACGGTGCATTGGATCAAATCGTCGCCGTGGTCAATAAAGACGTGATTACGGAGTTGGAGTTGCAGGACCGTGTGCATTCGGTAGCCCTCAATTTACGCCGTCAAAACATCCAACTGCCTCCGATGGAACAGTTGCGCCAACAAGTCTTGGATCGTTTGATTTTGGAACGTATCATTTTGCAACGCGCTCAAGATACGGGCTTACGCGTGGACGATCAAATGGTGAACGCCTCCATTGAACAGATTGCCCAGCAGAACAACTTAACCGTTGACGCCTTGCGTCAGCGTTTGTTAGCCGACGGGGTGCCCTTTAATGCCTTCCGTCAGCAGGTCCATGACGAAATCCTCACACAACGCTTGCGTGAACGTGAAGTCGACCAGAAGATTGATATTTCCGAACCGGAAATTAACACCTATTTAGCAGAACAGGCTGCGCAAGCCAAGGGACAAGAGTTCCACTTAGCTCGTATCGTGTTGCCGATCGATCGTGCGGAAAACGATAGTATCATTCAGCAGCTCGCCCAGAAAATCATGCAGGAGGCCCGCAGTGGCAAACCCTTTGACTCGTTAGCCGCCACCTATTCTCGTGCCGACGACGGGCTCAATGGGGGCGATCTGGGGTGGCATAACCCGCAGGATTTGCCGCCATCTGTTCGATTGGCCTTAACCAATGTTCCTGCCGACGGTTTGATTTTGGTTCGTGTCAACGACTCCTGGCAGGTCTTCAAAGTGTTGGAACAGCGTCAGAAGGCACAAAATGCGATGATGGGGCCCGTAGAAGAAACCCATGTTCGCCATATTTTGATGTTCGTGAACGACTTGATGCCCGAATCCGAAGTGCTTCGTCGCTTGAACGACATTCGTCAGCGCATCATCAAAGGGGAAACCGACTTTGCCACCATGGCACGTTTAAACTCGGTTGACCAAAGCTCCACCCGTGGCGGTGACTTGGGTTGGGTTTTGCCGGGCGACACCGTACCCGCCTTTGAACAGGCCATGAACCAATTGGCTCCGAACGAAATCTCGCTTCCGATTAAAACCCAGTTTGGGTATCACTTGATTCAAGTGCTTGAGCGTAAGAAACAAGAAGGGGGCAACCCGGAACGTCAACGCCTCATGGCTCGTCAAGCGATTCGCGAAAAGAAACTGGCGGAAGCCACCTACAACTGGCAACGCCAGTTGCGTGATGAAGCCTACGTCGAATTGCGTGACACCGCACGTTAATTCCGTTCGTCTCACGGTTCATTCGCTCATGAGGTCACACCCATCCATTGGGGGTGACCTCAATTTTTTTTGCACCTCCCCTACGCCCCTTCTCGCATGGCTCCCCTATAATGAGTCTCGCTTTCGCGGGGCTCATCCTGTGGCTCCCGTTTTGTTATAGGACACATTTGTGGCACAAGAATGGCTTGAAGGGCATCACGCCCGAAAACGTTTTGGTCAAAACTTCCTCCATGACCGTCATTGGATTGAGCGCATTGTGCGCTCCATTGATCCACAACCAGGTGAAATCTTGGTTGAAATCGGCCCAGGGCAAGCTGCCCTCACGCGTGAAGTCATTGCACGCGCCGGCCACGAAACCGCTGTCGAAATCGATCGAGACTTAGCTCAGTTTTTGCGTCAGCAATTTCCCGAAGAGCAATTGGACTTGATTGAAGCCGATGCCCTCGAGCTCGATTGGACACAGGTCCATGCGGACCAACGTATCCGCATTATCGGGAACCTGCCCTATAACATTTCCTCGCCCCTTTTATTTAAATTAATTGAGGCAGCGGATCGCGTCATTGACCAACATTTCATGCTGCAACGTGAAGTGGTGGATCGTATGGTCGCTGGCCCTGGGACGAAAACCTACGGGCGACTTTCGGTCATGCTCCAGTATCGCTACCGTATGTATAAGCTCTTTGATGTTCCACCAGGGGCCTTTACTCCCGCCCCCAAAGTAGTTTCCTCGATTGTACGCATGGTGCCGAAGGCTCCCAACGAACTGATGCCCGTGCCTGTGGATCTAATGGGTGACGTAGTTGCTCAAGCCTTCCAACAGCGACGTAAGACCTTACGCAATGCGCTATCCAATCTCTGTGGAGCCGACCTGATCAGCCAGACGGGTATTGATCCAGGTGCACGCGCTGAAACCCTCAGCGTTGAGGACTTTGTGCGCTTGACTAACGCCATTGCGCGCCAAGCGAACACCCCCCAATAAATACGATGGGAGCCAAATGGCTCCCATCGTATTATCCTCCTAGCTCAAGGGAGGAAGAAAATCAAAGTAGTAGCGCTTTAATGCCTCACGGTGTTGTTGCATTTCAGGATCCAACCGCTCACACTCTTTCCAAAAATCACTCGAATGGTTATGAAAGACAAGGTGAGCCAACTCGTGGGCGACAACATACCGAATCAATGCGGGTGGCACAAAAACTAATCGCCAAGAAAAACGCATGGTTTGGCGCGATGTGCACAGTCCCCAATTACGTTTCGTACCCGAGAGTTGCCATCGGGTGTACGGTGCACGCAAGTGCGGCGTAAACGTTGACAAAATATCGGCGATAAGGACCTTGATCACCTGCTTGAGATACCGCGACAAGGCCTGCATCACTTCCTCTTCACTCGCCCGTTTAGGCGTCGTCAGCTCAATCCGATACCCCGACTCGGTTCGTTCGTAGCGGTTTTGCGCGGCTCCTAGTGTTAAGAGAGCTGTTTCTCCCAAAAAAAGTAAGGAGCCGCCATCGCGAAACACATACGGAGGAAACGCGAGTGTGTCCTCGAGCTGTTGGTACTTACGTCGAGTGGCCTGAATCCACGCGAGGTGTTCGTAAATCATCGCATCGATGGCACGTAGCGAGGCGCGCACAGGAGCTGCTACTTCGACCTCCCCTTTGGCATTGACGCGAATTTGAAGACGACGACGTTGCGGATGGCGACTGAGTGCGTACGTCAGGTGCGTGGTATAGCCCTCCTCCACGGAGGTAAACTCACGTAAATTATCCACTATGGGCGTTGAGGTGATTTTGACTGACATACGCGTTTCTCATCTCGCTGGCGTTACCCGAGCGTCTTGAGCTCCTCTTCGATCCAGGTTTCCACTTCACGGGTCACTTCATGGGGATCACGCCCTGCCGTTTGGATTAACGGCCCAATCGATACGGTAATCGTTCCTGCACGCTTGGCAATACTATTTTTCGGCCAGCATGTCCCGGCATTGTGACAAATGGGCAGAATCGGGGTCCCGGTTTGACAAGCAAATCGTGCACCGCCCGTCTTGTAACGTACCGACTCACCAGGAGGAACTCGCGTCCCTTCCGGGAACAAGCAAATCCAAAACCCTTGGGCAAGCTTCTTCGGGCCTTTACGGAGAAACGACTCAAAGGACGAACGTCCCTGACCGCGATCAATCGAGAGCATATCGAGTGACCACAACGCCCAGCCGAGCCCAGGCACCCAGTTGAGAGACTTTTTATACAAAAAGCAAGCGGGATTGGTGAGGTGAGCCCCCAACCAGAAAGGGTCCCAGGCCGACTGATGCTTGGCCAATACCACCACCTGTTGGTCAGCGCCAGGCATCCGATCCATGCCCTTCATCACATACTTCACCCCACAAATCCACTCCAGCATTTTTAGACAGAGTTTCGCCCAAGGCCGGCAAAAGGCTTCATAGCGCCAGCGAGTACTGGCAAAAGGGTGCGTCACCAAAACGCCAAACGCTAAGGCGACTAAAGAAAGGGCTAAGTAGCAATAAAACAGAAAGCCACGTACGCTTGCCATGTTGGTTCCTTATCATACAAAAGAGGGAACTCAAACCCGCTTGCTTGAATTCCCTCCTCTTTGGAGTCAAAGGCTCACTTTAGCACTTCTCGCAGGTAAAAAAACGTGCGAAAAATGCGACTTTACGCTAAACGCGAAATTTCCGCGACCTTGTTCATCACCTCATAAAGGGACTTCAACAAAGCATGGCGGTTCATGCGAAGCGCAGGATCGTCGGCATTGACCATCACCGACTCGAAGAAGCTATCCACAGCATCCTTCAAAACGGCTAACGTGGTGAGCATGGCCTCAAAGTTACCCGAGGCAAAGTGAGCTTGCGCTTCGGGAGCCACGGCTTGCAATTTATCCCAGAGAGCCACTTCAGCCGGTTCAACGAAGCGTGCTGGATCCACGGTCTCCGGAATGGCTTCGCCCTCCGCCTTTTTGAGAATGTTCACAATACGCTTATTGGCAGCCGTCAACGAGGTGGCTTCCGGCAAGGCCATAAAGGCACGTACCGCAGCCAGACGTTTCGTTAAGTCATTTAACTTGCTCGGATTGAGTGCCAGCACAGCGTCCACCTCTAAGGCGCTGTAGCCCATATCGCGTAACATCACGCGCAGACGATCCGCAAAGAACTGTGTGAGGGCATCACGGTTATCGGCAATGCCTGCCACGTCTTTTTCAACGTTCCACGCATCGTTAATCAAATCGCTCAACGCCACATCCAAGTCTTTTTCAATGAGCATGCGTAAGACGCCCAAAGCATGACGGCGTAACGCGAACGGATCCTTTTCACCTGTGGGCATCTGGCCAATGCCAAACATCCCGATCAAGGTTTCCATCTTGTCGGCTAACGCCACTGCCAACGACACATTCGTCGAGGGCAAGGCATCGCCCGCATAACGCGGCTGATAGTGTTCACGGATCGCCAACGCCACTTCATCGGGTTCCTTATCATGGTGAGCATAGTACTCACCCATGATCCCTTGTAGTTCAGGGAACTCACCGACCATTAAGGTACGCAAATCGGCCTTTGCTAAGAGCGCAGCACGTTCGGCCCAGTCCGCATTGGCCCCTAAGCGCTGGGCAAAGTGACGTGCCATGGCTTTCACACGCACCACACGTTCGGCCTGAGAGCCCAACTTGTTGTGATATACCACGTGTTTCAGACCTTCGACACGCGAGGCTAAGGTGCTCTGACGGTCTTGATCATAGAAGAACTTCGCATCCGCCAAACGGGCGCGCACCACACGCGCATTCCCCGCGCTGATCGCTGCACCGCCATCCTTGGCCTCCAATTGCGAGACTAACAGGAAGCGATTCATCAGCTTCCCATTACGACCACGCAACGCAAAGTACTTCTGGTTTAACTGCATCGTTAAAATCAGACACTCTTCTGGCACTTCCAAGAACGCTTCTTCAAACGTGCTTTCATACACCACCGGCCATTCGGTGAGCGCTGTAGCTTCCTCTAAAAGATCCTCAGGCATAATCACCGTGGCCTCTAAGGCCTCGGCACGACGCGTTAATTCTTGGCGTAACAATTCGAGACGCGCTTCAAAGCGAGGCATCACCTTCGCCGCCAATAAACTCGCCTCATACGCATCCGCGTTAGCCACAACGACGGGGTCGGTCGTATGGAAACGATGGCCCATCGTCATGCGATCCGCATCGAGCCCAAAGAGCTTGACGGGCAATACGTCAGCCCCAAAGAGCGCAATCAAATGCTTCACTGGACGAACAAACGCCACCGTGGTTTCCCCATCGGCCAATTGGTAAGTCATCACCTTCGGAATCGGCAGATTCTTCACCGCGTCTTCTAAGGCTGTTTGTACGCCTTGGGCGATGGCAACCCCAGGGTTAACCCCTTCGTAAACGAGCTGTTCGTTTTTACCGTCCATCACACGCTTTAAGTCGCTGACCGCGCACTGGATCCCCAAGGCGGCCATCTTCTTTTCTAAAGCAGGCGTGGCGTTGCCTTGGGCATCCAACCCCACACGCACGGGCACCAAGCGGGTCGTCACGGGCACATCCGGGCTCTTCGCTAACACCGCGCTGACATGTACTGCCAAGCGACGTGGCGACGCGTACGGTGTCACCACCGAGTTATCGGTTAAAAACCCCGCCTCGGCTAAGGACTTATGAATTCCCTGAGCAAACGCTTGCATCAACTTATGGAGCGCTTTCGGTGGGAGCTCTTCGGTTTGAAGTTCGACTAATAAATTCTGCATAACCATTTTTGATCCGCTCCCTTAGGCTGACTTCTTCAACATCGGGAAGCCTAAACGTTCACGCGAGTCGTAGTAGCTTTGAGCGACCGCGCGCGAGATGTTACGAATACGAGCAATGTAGGCCGCACGTTCGGTGACGGAGATCGCGCCATGGGCGTCGAGCAAGTTAAACGTATGCCCAGCCTTCAATACCATTTCATAGGCCGGTAACGCCAAATTAGCATCCATAAGACGCTTGGCTTCGGTTTCGTAGTAGTCAAACTGCTTCAATAGCTTGTCGCAGTCGCTCGCTTCAAAGTTATAAATGGACTGTTCGACTTCGTTCTGATGGAATACGTCACCATAGGTCAACACACGCGTCTGACCGTCCGGGTCCGTCCACGTCGTATAAACCAAGTCAAAAACGTTATCGCAGTTTTGCAAGTACATGGTCAAACGTTCAAGACCGTAGGTAATTTCACCCGTGATGGGTTTGCACTCTAAGCCACCCACTTGCTGGAAATACGTGAATTGGGTCACTTCCATCCCATTCATCCACACTTCCCAGCCTAAGCCCCAGGCCCCCAACGTGGGATTTTCCCAATTGTCTTCAACGAAACGAATATCGTTGACCTCGGTATCAATCCCTAAGGCGCGTAACGAGCCTAGGTACAGATCCACAATATTGGTCGGCGCGGGTTTCAACACCACCTGATACTGATGATGCTGATGCAAACGGTTGGGGTTTTCGCCGTAACGGGCATCCTTCGGGCGACGCGAGGGCTGTACATATGCCGCACGCCAAGGTTCCGGCCCTAAAGCGCGTAAAAATGTTGCGGTATGAGAGGTCCCTGCCCCTACTTCTAAGTCAATCGGTTGTAGCAATGCACAACCTTGACGATTCCAATATTCCTGCAAACGCAGAATTACTTCCTGAAAGGTAATCATTTAGATTTGCCACCGAGTGTGTTCGGTGCCTTTGTGTTTGTTGGCACTAATGTGAAGGGAGGTGCAATCACCTCATCGACGTCACGGCTACCGCAACCTTCCACGCACGCATGGTGAGCGCTTACGACCGTAACTTCAACTATGGCGTCTCACTTTTTCTCCAATAAGAAAAGGGCGCCAGAAAACTAAGAATTTTATCACTGTCACTTACATGGGGCGAGGATTACGAGCGCTTTACTCCGACCTGAGTGCAGGCAATGCCAACACTATTTGACTCAATCGGGGGTACGCGCAGGGCGTTTACGCACCCAAAAGCGTTCATACAACCCAAAAAGTGACACAAGGAGTGACAAAATCAGAACAGGTAACGGTCCTTGACGAGTATAGGGAGTCGAACCACAACTATAAAGGGGCACCTTGACCGTTTGTACGCGTTCCTCTCCCATGGGCAGACGTTCGAGCACATTCCCTTTGGGATCAACCACCGCACTCCAGCCATTGTTAGCCACACTGACAAAAGGAAGGGCGACCTCCATGGCTCGCATCCGCGTCATAGCTAAATACTGTGCATGAATGGAAGGACCGAACCAACCGAGATTGGCCGTCACCGCCACCACATTCGGATGGCCGGGTTGTAACCACCAACTCCGGGACAAGCTCCCAAACAGATTTTCGTAGCAGATCATAAAGGCGACCCGCATACCGTTGAGCGTCAGCCCTGGTTGCTTCGTATCGCCCGCACTCAGATCGGCCATAGGAATCCCTAAAAGATTCACAAACCAATGAAAGCCCGTCGGCACAAACTCTCCAAAGGGGACCAAATGGCGTTTATCCACGTAGTAGGAAACCCCGTCGGGATTTAACACAAAGGACGTGTTAAAGATTTTCTCGCCTTCGACTCGGAATGCATTCATAAGAACGGGACTTTGCGCTTTTTGCGTCAGTACTCGCAACGCCTCTTGCTCCGTGCGGGTCAATCGTGACAAGGGAACGTTCACAATCCCCTCGGGAATCAAGGTCAGATCCGGGCGCTCCTCCGCTTGTTGGTTTGTGCCCTGTTGGGTCAGTAGCCGATCGAGCTGTGCAATACGATCCATGGGACGAACGCGCATAAAGGCATCCACCACCGGCATATTGGGTTGCACCAAAAGGACCGTCATATGGTCACGCTGTTGCTCCCACGGCAATGCCTTGGCTTGCCAGCCAAGCCCCAACATCAATACGCCAGCAAGCACAAAACAGACGCGTTCGACGTTTCGACCCACGATCAATCCCCAAAGGGTTGCACTCGTAAAGAGCATCACCAGATTAAGTGCGTACTCACCACCAATCGGTAACCACCCGTCCCAGAGGGTACCCACCAACATATGCGAAGGACTCAACCAACCAAAATGCATGAGTCCCTCTCCACGCACCCACTCCATAAGGGTAAAGGTCCCTGCCCATTGGAGTGCGTACACAAAAGCGGGTTGCTGACGTCGCGCCCCAACGATGAGCGCGGTGATGGTCGGTGAAATGGAGAGTAATAAGGCAAGCGCAAAGGTGCCGAGCTGAGCCACAACCATCGGCAAATGCCCGTGTTCGGTCATGGTATTGACGGTCCACTGCAGGCCTAAGCCAAACCACGTAAGACCAAAACCGATCCCCGAGACGGCTAAGGCACGCCATGACTCGGCTCGTGACAACACCCATAGCCACAGCGAGAGCCCCACGATCCCAACAGGCACCCAATGTGTGGGCTCAAAACCGAGTTGAAAAATCGCCCCTGCCAATGCAGAGGCGAGAAAAGCAGTACCTGTACGAATGTGCATAAACTGACCTGTTTTTTAAGGAGACGCCGTCGCATCCGCGTCTGCGATGCGTTCGACTAACAAAAGCCGAACCTGACGATCATCTCCCCCGAGAATACGGAAGCGGAATCCCCCCTCTTCAATCATTTCTCCTTTACGAGGCACATGTTCAAAGCGGTCCGTAATGAGTCCCCCGATGGTTTCACACACTTCGTCTTCGAGGGACGAACCAAAGTACTCGTTGAACTGCTCTAATTCGGTCACCGATTTCACACGCCAGCGTCCTGGACCATCGGGCTGAATATTTAAACTCCGATCGTCGTGATCAAACTCATCGGAAATATCGCCCACGATTTGCTCCAGCACGTCTTCAATTGTGATAAGGCCAGAAATCGTGCCAAACTCATCAATCACCAACGCCATATGGCTACGCGTGGTCTTAAAGTCACGTAGTAAAACGTTAATGGGCTGCGTTTCGGGAATAAAGCGGGCCGGACGGATTAACGTGCGCACATCGAGCCCAGGCTTCACCAAAAGCTGTAAGAGATCCTTAGCATGCAACACGCCGATCACGTTATCCAAATCACCATCGACCGCCGGAAAGCGCGAGTGCCCCGAACGAATCAGCTCTTCGAGCCATTTAGCTTGCGTTTGGGATAAATCCACGGCATCCACTTGCGCACGCGGAATCATCAAATCAACGGCACGTAAATCCGATACTTCTAATGCCCCTTCCATCATCGAAAGGGTATCCTCGTCAAACACATCGCGACGACGCGCTTCTTTGAGCATTTCTAACACAGCGCTACGATCGCTGACGTCTTCCACGTGGAATAGAGAAGTTAGGCGTTCAAAGAACGTTTTATTTTTCCCCGGACTCGGGGGTTCATTCGTACTGGGCATATAGGGTGCTAGGACGCAATAATGGTGACGCACAATCGTAAAAAGCGTCTTTAATGAATTTTCAAGTATAACGTAAGGTAGACCTACTCTATCAAGTCAAATTCAAAAAAACCTAAGGATCAGATTGAATCCTTAGGTTTTTGCTATGACAACCGAGATATCCCCTCAGGAGGAACTAATCGTGAACGATGCCAATTTTGTCCGAATACGGATCTGGGTACCCTAACGCCAACATCAGTTCGGTTTCACGGGCCTCCATAATTTCGGCTTCCTCTTCTTCGAGATGATCGTACCCATGAGCATGCAAAATGGCATGGATCAAGAGGTGAATCATATGTTCTCGCACCGTCTTGCCTTGTTCCGCAGCCTGACGCTCCAGTACGGGCACACAGATCACGATATCGGCAGTGACCGTCGGTTCTTCGGTGTAATTAAACGTCAACACATTGGTGGCGTAGTCTTTGTGACGGTAGATCGCATTGAATTCACGCCCTTCGTCTTCATCCACAAAACGCACGGTCACTTCGGTGGGACGTTCACACGCCGCGTCCATCCATCGAGTCATCGAACTCCGGGCGGGAATGCGAAGCGCAAAGTTTTTATGTTGTTGGTAGTGAACTGTCAGCCATTGGGTGCGCTTGCGTGGCGTCGCGGCCTTCACTGTGTTTGCCATGATATTTCCTTATTCAGCTCCCGTTCCCGGGATATCGGTCTGGGCGGGCTCACTCTGGTGATGTCGACTTTGGGCTCGCTCTTTTTTTGCCTGCTCTTCGAGCGCTTCTTGGCGCTCATAAGCCTGCACAATCCGCGCCACAAGCGGGTGGCGCACCACGTCCTCAGCGGTAAATTGTGTGATCGAGATCCCTCGCACATTCGCTAAGATGCGAGCGGCCTGCTTGAGACCACTCGGAACGCCCTTGGGCAAGTCGATTTGGGTAATGTCTCCCGTAATCACTGCCTTGGAGCCAAAGCCAATACGCGTCAAGAACATCTTCATTTGCTCTGGCGTTGTATTTTGGGCCTCGTCCAAAATCACAAACGCATTATTGAGCGTACGCCCACGCATGTAGGCCAAGGGTGCCACTTCAATAAGCTGACGCTCCATGAGACGCTGTGATTTCTCAAAACCCATCAGATCAAAGAGGGCGTCATAAAGGGGACGCAAGTAAGGATCCACTTTTTGTGTTAAATCCCCTGGCAAGAATCCCAAACGTTCCCCGGCTTCCACCGCTGGACGCGTCAACACGATTCGCTCAACGCTTCCACGCTCAAACGCATCCACGGCAGTGGCCACAGCGAGGTAGGTTTTCCCTGTCCCCGCCGGGCCAATCCCAAAGGCAATATCATGACTCAAAATAGCGTTCAGATAGAGACGTTGATTCGTCGTGCGCCCTTGTAAATCGCGGCGACGCGTCTTAAGGTCCACACTACCCTGATCATCGTCGGGATGTTGACGGCGAAACTCATCATCACGCCCGACAAAGAACCACTGGATGTCATCCACACCCAGTGTTTCGCTCGAACGCTCCACACGACGTAAGAGTGCCTCGAGTGCTTGAGCACACCGATGCGCAGCACTTTGCTCGCCCATCACCTTAAAGTGGTTTCCACGTCGCTGAATCTTCACCCCCAAAATGTGTTCCATTTGGCGGAGATTTTCATCTAACGGGCCACACAGGGCTGCCAATTCCGTATTACTCGCCTCGAAAGACAAGGCAAGGGTTTCGCTTTTCTTCGTTTCTGACATAGTCGTCCGAGTGTCTCCATCCACGTGTCGTACGTGAGACTACTCTGCGAGTTCCCCACCCAAGGAGTGCGGGAACACTTCTGTAATCTTCACGCGAACCATTTGATCCTTCAAAGACTCATCACCCTTGAAATTCACAATACGGTTGTTGTCCGTTCTTGCCATCATATACCCTTCACCGCGGCGAGCCGGCCCTAAGACCAACACACGCTGAACCGTGCCGAGCATTGCCTCACTGATTTTCGTCGCATTGGCATCAATCGTTGCCTGCAAACGCTGTAAGCGAGCCAATTTCACATCGTACGGGGTATCATCCACCATGCGAGCCGCCGGGGTACCAGGACGGGGGCTAAAAATAAACGAGAAGCTGGCATCAAAGCCAATATCGTCGATGAGCTTCATGGTTTCTTCGAAGTCCTCTTCGGTTTCCCCAGGGAAGCCCACAATAAAGTCGGTAGCCACAGAGATATCGGGACGCACTTTGCGTAAACGGCGAATAATCGAACGGTATTCGAGGGCCGTATAGCCACGTTTCATCGCAGCCAAGACACGATCCGAACCCGCCTGAACCGGCAAATGCACATGGTTGACGAGTTTCGGAATACGTGCGTACGCATCAATCAAGCGCTGCGAAAATTCGCGGGGATGATTGGTCGTATAGCGGATACGTTCGATCCCATCAATTTCAGCCACGTACTCGAGCAATAAAGCGAAATCAGCTGGGTTACCGTCCGGAGCCATACCACGATAAGCGTTTACGTTTTGTCCTAACAGCGTGATTTCTTTGACTCCCTGATCGGCGAGCTGAGCGACTTCCATTAACACATCCACGAGGGGTCGCGAAATTTCCTCCCCGCGGGTATACGGCACCACACAGTAAGAGCAATACTTCGAGCAGCCTTCCATGATCGACACAAAGGCAGTTGCCCCTTCTGCACGCGGCGCGGGCAGATGGTCGAACTTCTCAATCTCTGGGAAACTCACGTCCACCTGTGGCGTATCCGTTTCAATACGTTTGGCTAAGAGTTGCGGTAAGCGGTGTAACGTTTGCGGGCCAAATACGACATCCACATAAGGAGCACGTTTGACCACATTCTCCCCTTCCTGGCTCGCCACACAGCCCCCCACGGCAATCATCATGTCGGGGCGTTCTTTTTTCATTTCACGAATGCGACCCAAATCCGAGAAAGTTTTTTCTTGGGCTTTCTCACGGATCGAACAAGTATTCATGACGACTAAATCTGCCTGAGCCAAATCATCCGTCTTCTCATAGCCCATTTCCTTGGCGAGAAGATCCGAGATGCGGGCGGTATCGTAGTCGTTCATTTGGCAGCCAAAGCTGCGAAGGTACATTTTCTTAGTTGTCACGGTATCGATCTGGGGAAAAATGCACAAATAGCACTCAACGAAAGTGCTCTTGAGACGTTAGTAAGAAGCTGCTCGTGAGCGATCCGTTTAGCGCAAGGGGAGCCCTCATTTTCTCGCGAGAGATCGGAGGTGGATCGCATTCGAGTAGAGCGTGTCAGTATAACAAAGCTCACCGTTGAGCCCCACCCTCCAGTAGAGGGAGGCAAGGCGGAGGTGTATCGGCTCGTAAGACACCCTTTGCGGCTACAACCTAAAGTTAGAGCCAGCATGCGAAAAAGCCACGAAACACGTTTTATTGCTTCGTGGCTTTGAAATTCTTTGGTGGCGCATCACGGATTCGAACCGCGGACACAAGGATTATGATTCCTCTGCTCTAACCGACTGAGCTAATGCGCCTTAGAGGAGAAGAATTATGCCGTACGTTTTACTTTGCGTCAAGCGAGCCGACACATTTATTTACAATTACTCCCCTTCCCTGATCCCGACTAGGGGGCGGAGTGATGTAACGCCCAAAAATGATGGGTCGGACCGTGTCCTTGACCCACATCCAATTCATCCGCATGACGCAATGCCTGCGCTAAATAGTTCTTAGCGAGACGACTGGCATCAATGACATCATGCAACGGCAATAGCGCTGCTAAGGCCGAGGAGAGCGTACAGCCCGTTCCATGGTCATTTTTGGTCTTAATGCGTTCCCCTTCCAGGCGAACCGTCACGTAGCCATTAAAGAGCATATCGGGCGACTCCACGCCTCCCAAATGCCCGCCTTTGAGATAGACCCAACCGTCACGACGCTTTAACAGTTTCCATAAGTCGGCCGCCATGGCGGGAAAATCCACTTCACTCACGATGCGATCGGGTTGTCCTAACAGCGCTAAGGCTTCGGGCAAATTGGGCGTAATCATATTCACCAATGGCAAGAGACGCTCACGCAACGCGCTGACCGCCTCCTCTTGCAAGAGTCGGTCTCCACTCTTGGCCACCATCACGGGATCCAGTACGACCACCTTCGGCCGATAACGCTCAATACACTGGGCTACCACTTCAATCAGCTCTGCATTGTCAAGCATCCCAATTTTGACGGAATCAATATCGACATCCGCAAACAGCGTATCGAGTTGCTCTTTGACAAAGGACGGAGGCACCGGGAAGATCCCTTTCACACCTACCGTGTTTTGCGCGGTCAATGCGGTCACTACCCCACAAGCGTACGCGCCACACGCACTCATCGCTTTGATATCAGCCAGTACGCCAGCACCCCCAGAAGGATCCACCCCCGCAATACTTAGGGCATTGACGATGTGTTTTTTTGTGCCTTGTTCCATATTCCCTCCAACAGAGACATCATGCGTTGAGTCGCTCCAGCATACTCGCTCGCAAATTTGAGCGCGGCTTCACTCGCCATCACTCGCTCCACAGGCTGATCGAGCCAGCGTTCGAACTGCCGCATTGCCGAGGGAACGTCGGGTACTTGCACCATAGCGCCAGCGCTACGTCCGTCTCGGACAATTTTGTCAAAGTTGTACACTGAGGGACCGACAATGACGGGACTACCCGCTAAGGCGGGTTCAATCACGTTCTGGCAACCAAAGGGTTCAAAACTTCCCCCCATCGCCACCATATCGGATAGTGCACAGTAAAAACTCATCTCGCCCATACTGTCACCCAACACCACATCGGTATCCGCAGGGATATCGGAGGCATCGCGTAACGCCGACCGGCGGCACACTTTGAGGCCTTTTTGCGTCAGTAAACTGTAAACCGTGTCAAAGCGCTCAGGGTGTCGTGGAACAATCACCGTGAGCATTCGGCGTTTTAACTCGGTATTTTGAGCAAGCGCTTGAGCAAATTGAAGCTCTTCGCCCGCCCGTGTCGATGCCACCAGCGCAACAGGACGAGAGAGACGATTTTTCCAATCGCGCGCAGCAGCCACTTGCGAAACATTAGGCGAAATATCAAATTTCAAACTCCCACAAACGACAACGTTTTTGGCCCCCAAACTGACAAAGCGTGCTTTATCTTCTTCACTTTGAGCCAAGATGACAGCAAAGCTTTCAAACGCGGGACGCATCAATTCCATCACCCGTGCAGCCTGTTCACGTGATTTTTCACTTTCACGCGCATTCGCGAGCACCATAGGAATACCCATTTTGTTGGCCTCACTAATTAAATTGGGCCACACTTCGGTTTCCATAATGATCCCCATTGTGGGGCGAGTTTGACGGAAAAACTTCCGCACTGCATAAGGCGCATCGTAGGGTAAATAACACTGCACAATACGGTCCGGGGCCATATTGACCAACGCCTTACCCGCATCGCGCCCCGTAGGCGTCATGTGCGTTAAGAGCACATCGCAATCCGGCCACTGAGCCAAAATGGCTGCCAGTAATGGTTTTGCCGCATTCGTCTCCCCCACACTCACCGCATGGAGCCATACACGTGGACGATGGGTCTTCAACGGGAACGTTGACCAAGCAAAGCGCTCGTCCCAAAAATGACGATAGGCCGGTTGCTTACGGGAGCGCCACATTAAATACAGACTTGCCAGTGGCAAGGCCACCACACTGATGGCCTTATACATATTCGGGGTAATTTTCACTTTAATTCTCCGTGTACCGCCTCAAAGGCTTGCCACACATCCTCTAACGGCGGGCACACGCCAATTCCTCCTAGGGAACGCACAGGGCCATCACCGATGAGCTGTAGCGTTTCCGTGGGGGTGGATACAAAAATCCCTACACTGGGACGTCCTAAGGCTGCCCCCAAATGAGAGAGCCCGGTATCCACACCAATGACTGCCCTCGCCTGAGCTAAGGTCGCGGCTGTTTGACTAAGACTCAATCGGGGTACCACGACAGCCCCAGGAATCTGTGCCGCCACCGCCTCGGAGCGTTCACGCTCTTTGGCATTCCCCCAGAAAAGTGCACTCCGTAACCCTACCGTAGCGAGACGTTGACCCAAGGCCATCCATGACGCCTCGGGCCACAATTTTTCATCCCGACTCGTATTGATCGCGAGGGCCACAAAAGGCTCGCGTTGGTCGGCCAACCAAGAGGTGTCCTTGGGGGATAGCGCAAAACGGGGATCCCCTTGAATCTCGTAGCCTAACGCGTTGGCAAGCGCCATACGATAGCGTCTCACCGCACCGAGTGACTCCGGTAAATCTAAATGTTGATGGTAAAAAAACGCAGCGAGCGGTTCGCGAATAGTACGTCGGGTATACCCCACGCTGGGCGCTTTCGTCCAATGGGTCAGTAGCCCCGAGCGTAACAAACCTTGAATATCGATGACAAGGTCATAGTGCTCTGCCCGTAAAGCCGCTTTAAAAGCCCGGATTTCCGCACAGGTTTCACGTGAAAACAGCGACTTTCTCCACC
>CAJJMF010000041.1 GCA_905192805.1 uncultured Sutterella sp.
CACGCCGAACACGCAGATGCAGGCGATCATACCGGACTGGAACACAGAGCTCGAACCGATCTTGGAAACGTCAACCTTGCAGAACACGCTGATCAAGGAAGCGATCAAGAACATGAACGACCAGATAGCCGCGTCACGCTTCACGATCACCGGGTCAATCAAACCAACCGCCGGGCTAATCGCAGAGGCGTAGAACACCACGCAGATAATACCGAGCAAGAAGATCAACACGGAAAGCTTGGCATGTTCGGGCAACTTCTTCTGTTCTGCCGTCGGAGCGTGCACAAGACCCTTAGCAAGGCGTTCCTTGTAGACGGGGTCGCTGTCGAGGTCCATATTGGAGATGAGCGTCATCACGAAGGCTGTGATCATGCAACCCAAGAAGGTCGTCACGATCCAGATCAGGAGTAACAACGGATAGCTCCAGCCGAACTTTTCCAAAACGCCCGACATGTAGATCACCGCAGCCGAAACCGGCGAAGCGGTAATAGCGATCTGGGAAGCCACCACAGCGATGGACAACGGCACGCAAGGACGAATGTGCTGTTCCTTAGCCACTTCAACGATCACAGGGATCATCGAGAAGGCGGTGTGGCCAGTACCCGCAAAGAGGGTCAACACATAGGTAACAATAGGAGCAAGGTAGTTGATGTGCTTGGGGTTGCTACGCAAAACGCGTTCAGCAATCTGAACCAAGTAGTCTAACCCGCCCGCGAGTTGCATCGCCGAAATGGCAGCAATCACGGAAGCAATAATAAGGATCACGTCCCAAGGCACATTACCCGGTGCCATACCGAAGACAAGACCCAAAACGAGCACACCAGCGCCGCCAATGTACCCAATACCGATGCCACCGACACGGACACCGAGGAAGATCGCTACGAGAACGACCAAAAATTGAAGGAGAATTTCAATAGACATAGCAATGGTCAAAAGCTTTTATGCCCAAAAACCTTTGATTCCTTTGTTTTGGTTGGTTTTTTTGGGGACTCCCTCTTTAACTGGTCGGTAAAGAGGGAACCATTCTCTCAGTTCGGCAAAGGGGGTCACCCCTTGCCGAAGCTATCCTAGTGGGAATTATTTTTCGAACTTAGGATTGATGAGGTTTTCATACGTGAAGGTCTTGTCCCATTCTTCCTGGGTCATCATGCCCTTTTCTTCCACGACGAGCTGGTGCAAGGACTTGCCCGTCAAGAAGCCTTCGCGAGCCACGTTCGCGCAGGGCTTGTAACCGAAGTGAGGCTTCAAGAGCGTCACGATACCGAGCGACCCCATCACGAGATCTTTGCAGTGGTCAGCGTTCACAACGATGCCATCAACACACTTTTCACGCAAAGCGTTGCAAGCGTTGGAGAGGACCTTCATCTGCATGTAGAGAGCAAACGTGATCACAGGTTCCATCACGTTCAATTCGAGCTGGCCGGCGGAGGCAGCTAACATGACCGTCGTGTCAAGACCGATGGCCAAGAAGGAGGCCTGGTTCGTCACTTCGGGGATCACGGGGTTCACTTTACCCGGCATGATCGAGCTACCCGGCTGGAGCTGCGGGAGGATGAGTTCGGAGAGACCCGTACGCGGACCCGAAGCCAAGAGACGCAAGTCGTTGCAGACCTTCGTCAACTTAACAGCCAAGCTCTTGCAAGCCGAGGAGAGCGCGACATAGGAGCCGCAGTCGCTCGTAGCAGCGATCAAGTCGTCGCTGTTAACGAAATCGATACCCGTCAATTCAGCCAAGTACTTGACAGCGAGCGCCGGGTAGTCGGGGTGAGCCGTCACCGTGGTACCAATAGCGGTAGCACCGAGGTTAACTACCTTCAAGTGTTCCTGAGCTTCCTTGATCACCTTGACTTCGTCTTCGATGGTCTTACCCCAGCCATGGAATTCCTGGCCAAAGGACATCGGAACAGCGTCTTGCAAGTGGGTACGACCCATCTTCAACACGTTCTTGGTTTCTTCAGACTTCTTGTAGAAGGAGCCAACCAAGTCTTCAACAGCCTTCAAGAGGACATTGGAGCGAAGGATCAAGGAGAGGTGAAGCGCGGTAGGATAGGTGTCGTTCGTCGACTGACCGAAGTTCGCGTGGTCATTCGGGGAAACCTTCTTGTCACCCTTTTGCAACCCTAAGTGTTCACAAGCGAGGTTGCAGATCACTTCGTTGACATTCATGTTCGTGGACGTGCCAGCACCACCTTGGAGCCAGTCGGTCACAAACTGATCGTTGTACTTACCAGCGATTAACTGGTCGCAAGCCCACATTAACGCATCCGCGACATCCGCCGGAATGCAACCGAGTTCCTTATTGGCCTTCGCAGCAGCCTTCTTCACATAGCCATAAGCGATGGGGAAGAAGGGTTCCTGAGCCATGGGCATTTCAGTGATGTGGAAGTTGTGCTTGCCGCGCATCGTCTGCACGCCATAGTAGACATCATCAGGAATCTCAAGTTCGCCAAGGAAATCGCTTTCAATACGGGACATATTATTGCTCCTCAAAATACGTGAGCATTTAAGCGAAAAACGCTCACTTTTGATGAAAGGTCTGGGATCGCAAGTATGGTCCTGTGGTCTCAGACCAGTAGTTCATTTTGGCTACCCTTAAAGGGTACAGGGTAGCCAAAACATCTTAGATACTTTAGCCTAGTTTACTGGTGGATAGGCTTGATGGGAATAGCCTTTTTCTGGGACGGCAACACCTTGTCGTACCCACGCATCCCTTGCTCAGCCATCTTGCGACGGATGAAGGCAATTTGCGTCTTCAAAGGAAGATCCTTCGGGCAGAAGTCATGGCAAGCCAAGAGCGACATGCACCCGAAGACGCCGGATTCATCACCCACGACTTCGTAGTAGTCAGCATCGTTACGCGTATCGCGCGGATCCAAACGGAAACGAGCGATCTTGTTGATACCCACACCACCGATGAAGTCCGGGCGGATACGCACCGTACCGCAACCCGCGATACAGCAGCCGCATTCCACGCAACGGTCGAGAACGTAAATGTCTTCGGCCAACTGAGGATCCATCGGGGCTTCCTTCTTACGAAGGTCCACTTCGGCTTCCTTCATGTGCACCCAAGCTTCCATACGTTCGGACATGTTGCGCATCCACTTACCGGTGTTGACCGACAAGTCACCAATCAATTCAAACGCCGGCAAGGGAGCGAGCGTGAATTCGGTCGGCAAATCGCGCGTCAACGTACGGCAGGCTAAGCCCGGCTTACCGTTGATCATCATGGCGCAGGAGCCACAAATACCAGCACGGCACACGAAGTCGAATTGTAACGAGGGATCCTGCTTATCGCGCAATTCGTTCAACGCGATAAAAAGCGTCATGGAGTCGGATTCTTCCAATTCATACGTCTGCATGTGCGGGACGCTTTCCGGATCCTGGGGGTTGAAGCGCAGAATGCTAATCTTAAGCAAGCGGTGCTTCTTCTGTTCGGTTTCAGCCATTTGCATTAGCTCCAAAATTAATCGTTCAGCGGTTCGTCAATACGTTCGTTCTTACCCTTCAAGCGAGCGGGCAAGAGGTGCTGGTAAGGCATGAGGGCTTCTTGAATCGCGAAGCGATCTTTACCTTCCGCTTCCATCTTGGCGCGGATCGCATCCACTTCAGCCTGACGCTTAGCGGATTCGGGGTTTTCGATGTAGTTCTTGACACCGTAGCCACGGAATCCCGGAGGCAATTCCATCTTGCTAATGTCAAGGTTCTGGTAACTCAAGGTCGGCAACGTGTCGCCTTCCTTCCAAGTTGCCAACGTACGGCTGAGCCATTCGACGTCGTTACGGACCGGGTAGTCTTCACGGTAGTGAGCACCACGGCTTTCCTTACGATTCAAGGCACCGCAAGCCACCGACAAGGCGACACGGAGCATGGACTGCGTACGATACGCGTAGATTAATTCGGGGTTCGGACCCACCACATCCTTGACCGTCACGTTGAAGGAACGCTTGTAGAGGTCTTCCAACTCGGCCACGGCGCTTTCCATATCGGCACCCTTACGGAAAATACCGATCTTGCGGGTCATGATGTCCTGCATGCGGGAACGCAATTCGTAGGCGTTTTCGCTACCACCGTTGCTCGTGAAGTGCTTCATACGAGCAGCTTCCTTGTTGACAGCATCGGTCACCACGCTCGCCGGAATGTCGATCGCGTTTTCGGGTTTGTCGCAGAAGTCGGCGATGTATTCGCCCACAATCATCCCAGCCACAACCGTTTCCGCCACGGAGTTACCGCCTAAGCGGTTAAAGCCGTGCATGTCCCAGCAAGCCGCTTCACCGGCAGCAAAGAGGCCCTTAAGCGTGGGGCTTTCACCGGTCGGGAGCGTACGGATACCACCCATGGTGTAGTGCTGAGCAGGACGCACAGGGATCCATTCCTTCGTCGGGTCAACACCCATGAAGTAATGGCAGATTTCATACACTTCGCGCAACTTGTGCTTGATGTGGTTTTCGCCCAAGAGCGTAATATCCAACCAGATGTGTTCGCCAAAGCGGCTCTTGACACCCTTGCCCTGAGCAATACGTTCTTCCATACGACGCGAAACGACGTCGCGAGAAGCCAATTCTTTCTTTTCCGGTTCGACGTCCGGCATGAAGCGGTGACCATCAACGTCACGCAACAAACCACCGTCACCACGGCAACCTTCGGTCACCAAAATCCCTGCGGGGAAGATACCGGTCGGGTGGAACTGGATCGCTTCCATGTTACCCAACGCAGCCACGCCCGTATTCAAGGCGAGGTCGTAACCAATCCCTTCGCAAATCACAGCGTTGGTGGTCACGCGGTAAATACGACCAGCACCGCCCGTGGCGATGGCAGTCGCCTTGGAAACGTAAGCCATCAATTCACCCGTGATCAAATCACGCACCACGGCACCGTAGCAACGCTTGCCGTCATGGATCAAGCTCATGGCTTCTACACGTTCGATCACCGGCACTTGTTCCGCGATGATACGGTCAGACACCGCATTCAACATCGCGTGACCCGTACAGTCGGACACGTAGCAGGTACGCCATTTCTTCGTACCACCGAAGTCACGCTGGGCAACTAAACCCGCGGCTTCTTTACGTTCGGTAATCGTCACCTTTTCGCCATTAATAATCACCTGACGGTCACCCGGGGTGATACGGCTCCAGGGCACCCCCCAGGCAGCGAGTTCACGCACAGCCTTCGGGGAGGTATTCACGAACATACGCACGACTTCTTGGTCGGCACCCCAGTCGGAACCGCGAACGGTGTCGCCGAAGTGGACGTCTTCATTGTCACCCATACCCTTGATCACGTTGCCAAGAGAGGCCTGCATCCCCCCCTGAGCAGCCTTGGAGTGGCTACGCTTCGGAGGAACGAGTGACAAGACGATGGAGTCATGACCACGGCGCTTGGCTGCAACAGCCATACGCAAACCAGCCAAACCACCACCGATCACGAGCACGTCGGTGTAAATAATCTTCATTTCCAATGGTCTCCTAGATTCAAAGACTTTTAGCTAGTCAACAGACGGATGCTTGGAACGAACAAGTCTGTCACTAGTTTGGGGTCAAATCTTCTTTCCTAAGCGGTCACATCTCTAACCCACAGAAAAGATGCAACCTATTCCAATACCTTTTGCCCCTCAGCGTGTTGAAACTCACTGAGAAACAGATACTTAGCATTTTTATCTAAGCCGAAAGGAATCGTTGTCGTTTTTATAGCAGTTTCTACCTAGAAACGAAGAGAAACTTAGTAGGCTTTTCACTTTAATCAAAAAAAAACTGACTCTTAACAAAATTTCTCAAAATTTTATAAGTAGATATACGTATAAAAACAAATCATTTTTGACCTGTCACTCCTTACCTTCGAGTTAGGTCGAAGCAACTAGTCACTACCCAGTTTAAATTCTCTACCTCTTCCGGGACACTAGTATTAACCCTTACTACCATTTTGGAATTTTTTATTGTTTAACTTTTTCTTTATTTATCAATCAATTCATTATAACTCCCTCACGGAGTTTTGGAATTTTTTATGCGGAAAGTTGGCAGGAATCAGGCAATTTTTCCGGAACAAATGCCGCTATTTTTTCCAATCCCTTACCAATAAATACCTATATGGAGGTAATCGTTTACCATCCCTTTCGAAGGAGACATCAGTTTCTCCGAACGTTCCGTTCAGTCTCACTTATACGTATTTATACGTATACCAAGTGTTACGATAGACCAATATTTCCCGATACGTTTATCAACATATCGCTGTAGCTTTTGTTCGTATTTCTGTTAAACTTTCTTCTATCGATTTTCCGTTTTCAATAGTTAACAGTCAGAATGGGAGAATAAACGATGTCTATTCAAGTTGTTCAGTCTGTCGATGCCCCTGAACCGATTGGCCCTTACAGCCAAGGGATCGCCTACGGCAATTTGCTCTTTCCTGCGGGTCAGATTGGTTTAGATCCAGTTACCGGTCAGCTCTTAGGAGGGGTTGAAGCCCAAACACGTCAGTGCTTTAAGAATTTGGAAGCCGTCTGCCGTGCTGCGGGCACCGACATTAAGAACACGATCAAAATTACCGTGCTCATTACCGACATGTTGCACTTTGCCATCGTCAATCGCATCATGGAAGAGACACTTCTGGCACCGTTCCCCGCCCGTACCTGCTTTGCGGTGAAAGAGTTACCCAAAGGCGCTTTGGTTGAGCTCGACGCCGTCGTGGCGATTTAAGTCGTTTCTGGAACCTACGTTAGGCTAACTCGCTCAACGTGGGTCGTGCGTGTGCTATGTCGAATACGTCCCCCAAAACCACCTCGACAACGCTCGAAGAAAAATTTGCAAAACTCGGCCTTTTGAGTAACTGGGATTTTGCCCTTCATCTTCCGTTGCGCTATGAGGATAAAACACGAATCACCCCCATCGAACAACTGATGCCGGGGTCGGTGGCGTTGGTCCATGCTGAGGTCGTGCGTACCGAGGATCGTCCAACGGCTAAGGGACGTATGTTGCGGGCGGTTGTCGCGGATGAAACGGGCGAACTGACCCTGACGTTTTTCCATGCGTATTCAGGGCTCAGTACGTTATTGCGCCGTGGCAATACGCTCACGATTTTTGGTGAAGCGCGTCTTGGCTACAGCCATACGCTTGAAATGTTGCACCCAAAGCTGCAATTGGCTACCCAAACCGTTGAGCTCGAAACCCGGCTAACTCCCATTTATCCGAGTACGGAAAATCTCCAGCAACGCTCGTTGAGAAAGCGTATTGACCGAGCACTGTTGGATTTGGATCTCACCGATCCCGTGCCCACGGACTATACGCAAGCGCTGGGGTTACCCGATTTTAAAACGGCCCTCCTCTCCCTACACCATCCGAGTCCGGACGCGGATACGGAGGGGCTACAAATGCATACGACGCCAGAATGGCGACGCCTCATTTTTGATGAGCTTTTGGCTCAGCAAATTACGTTGCGACTCGGGCGTGATGTGGCGAGTTCCCTCAAAGCGCCCATGCTCACCGCAGAGAAGGCGCCTCAACTCGTGAGGACATTCCGTGAGCAACTTCCCTTTGCGCTCACACGCGCTCAAGAGCGCGTGACGCAGGAAATTGCCCAAGACCTCGTTCGGAGTCTTCCGATGAACCGTTTGGTTCAAGGGGATGTCGGTAGTGGTAAAACCGTCGTTGCTGCCCTCGCCGCGATTCATGCCATCGCGTCAGGCTACCAAGTGGCTTTATTGGCGCCAACGGAAATCTTGGCTGAGCAACACTATCAAAAGCTCGATGCGTGGTTGAGCCCACTCGGACTCAAGATCGTTTGGCTCGCCGGCAAAATGAAGGCCAGCGAGAAAGCCCAAAGCCTGGCTACGATCCGCTCGGGTGAAGCCCATTTGGTGGTGGGGACGCATGCCTTGATTCAAGACAGTGTCCGCTTTCAGGCCTTAGGGCTTGCCATTGTCGACGAGCAACATCGCTTTGGCGTGCAACAACGGTTAGCCCTGCGCAACCTGAGCGAGAACGAACTCTGTGCGCATTTACTGATGCTCTCCGCTACGCCTATTCCACGTACCTTGGCCATGAGCTATTTGGCGGACGTGGACGTGAGCATCATTGATGAGTTGCCTCCTGGGCGCACGCCCATTCAAACGAAACTCTTTCGTTTGGATCGGGTGGAGGAAATTTATGCCCAGATGAATCGGGCCGTGCAAGAGGGAAAGCAAATCTACTGGGTTTGCCCGCTCGTCGAAGAAAGTGAGGCCCTGGATCTGACCCCGGCGACGACGCGTTTTAACGATATGCGCCACGCCTTACCTCGCGCACGCATCGGTCTCGTACACGGACAGTTAGCGGGTGAAGACAAAGAGGTGGTCATGAAGGCCTTCGCCGAACACCGTCTCGACATTTTGGTGGCCACCACCGTGATTGAGGTTGGCGTGGATGTTCCTAATGCCTCCATCATGGTGATTGAGCATGCGGAACGCTTTGGTCTATCTCAACTGCACCAGCTACGAGGGCGCGTGGGTCGAGGCGCCACCTCCAGCAGTTGCTTATTGCTCTTTGGTGACGAGCTGACGGATACCGCCAAAGAGCGACTCAAAATTATTCGCGAGTCCACCGATGGGTTTGAAATCGCCCGTCGTGACTTGCAACTTCGAGGACCGGGTGAGTTCCTCGGAGAAAAACAGTCGGGTATGCCCTTTTTACGTTTTGCAGATTTGGATCGCGATGAGGCCTTGCTTCGTTCCGCGTCCGAAGTCGCTCTGCGCTGGCTTACAGCGAATCGTGAGGCAGCACAGCAATATGCGCAGCGTTGGTTTACTCACCGCGAAACGCTATTGAATGCATAACGTCGATCGGTCAACCCTTTGATTAACCCTAACTACAAACGTCTATTAAGGACAAGTTGCCATGACATTAACCGAATTGAAATACACCATTGCAGTGGCACGTGAGCGGCACTTCGGTCGCGCCGCAGAGAGTTGCTTCGTAAGCCAACCCTCCCTTTCTGTGGCGGTGAAAAAGCTCGAAGATGAGCTCGGCGTGATGATCTTTGAACGTCGCTCCTCGGAAATCTCCATTACGCCGATTGGCGAATTGATTATCGAGCAAGCCCAGAAAGTGTTGGACGAAGCCCGTTATTTGCACGAAATCGCACTGCAAGGTCAAGACCCCTTGTCGGGTCCGTTGCGTTTAGGGGTGATTTTTACCATCGCTCCCTACCTCTTGCCCACGCTCGTACGTGAACTCTCGTCTTCGACGCCGAAGATGCCGATTTACCTGAAAGAAAACTATACGCATGAGTTGCTCAACCAGTTGCGTAAAGGGGAAATCGACGTCGCCATTGTGGCGGACAGCGTCAACGATCCTAGCTTGAAGCAAAAGGTGCTCTACCAAGAAGATTTCGTCGTCGCGGTGCCTTCGCACCACCCCTGGACGAACCGTAACTATGTCGGTCCGGATGAGTTGAAAGATCAGACGATGTTACTGCTCGGGGCGGGTCACTGCTTCCGTGATCAAATTTTGGGCGTGTGCCCGGAATTGATGCGTCAACCGCACAGTGCGGAAATGCAACACACAGTCGAAGGTTCGAGTTTACTGACCATCTGCCACATGGTGGCTCAGGGCTTAGGGATCACGGTGTTACCGGCCTCGGCGGTGCCTTTTATGGCGGTCAATGAAACGAACCCCATTAAAATTATTCCGTTTAAGTCCCCCGTTCCTAGCAGACAGGTTATGATGGTTTGGCGTAAGAGCTTCACACGTGATGGCGCGATTGAAGCGCTAGTACAAGCCACGCACAAACTGAATTTGAATGGGTGTTATTTCCTCAATAAATAACCTCCCTCACTAGGCAACATCTTATGGACAACAATGATTCGCAGTCAGAAACGAGTTCTGCTAGTCGATTAAGTTTTAACGATCGCATCGACTTGTTGATTCGCACGCTTACCACCGCCGCTATTGCGATTGGGTGCTATTTTGTCGTCAGACCGTTTTTGACTGCCATCATTATTGCGGCCATTTTGGCGGTGGTCACGTGGCCCATTTATTCCCGTGCCCGCGCCTGTTTTGGAAACTCCACCACGTTTCCCGCGCTCCTAATGGTCCTCTTGATCATTACCTGCTTATTGATCCCGACCGCTTTTATTTCGGTCGCCCTCGCACAACAAATACCGAAATGGGTCGTGCTCGTGAAAGCCTGGATTAGTGAAGGCTTCAACTTGCCCCCGTTTATTATGGATATTCCTGGGGTGGGACCATGGCTACACGAACAGCTCCTCTTTGCTATCGATCCCGCTTCCCTCACTAAAACGCTGGAAAAGGTGATTGAACCCGTCACGAGTGGTGTATTAAACGCTGCCCTTAATGTAAGTTCCGGGCTCATGCAACTCCTGCTCGTCACCTTTATCGTCTTTTTCTTTTACCGCGATGGTCCTTGGCTCTCCGAACGCGTCATGATCGTGCTCGAACGGGTGAGCGGGGATTTGGCCGTGGAAATGAATAAGATTCTGATTAATACCACCCGCTCCGTTGTCATCGGCCTCGTGGGGACGGCGATTGGGCAAGGGCTGGTCGCGAGCGTAGGCTTTTTGATTGCTGGCGTACCGGGCGTCTTAACGCTCTCCGCCCTCGTTTGCATTCTCTCGATTGTCCCTGTGGGACCCCCTCTAGTTTGGGGCCCGGTGGCAGTATGGCTTTATTCCCAAGGTCAGACGGGGATGGCCATTTTTATGGTGCTCTGGGGCGCACTCGCGGTTTCGAGCGTGGATAACTTTCTAAAACCCATTTTGATTGCGCGTGGCTCGTCGCTCCCGCTGGGGCTCATCTTCTTAGGCGTCTTTGGCGGGGTCATCGCCTTTGGGTTCATGGGATTGATCTTAGGTCCGATCTTACTGGCCGTCGGCATCGCTATGTTGCAGGCCTGGATGAAGGCTGCTCCGAAAAAAATCCGCTCAATTACCCATACTAGGGAAACTCCCTAGATGAAAAAACTAAGTCATTTTACCTAGTCGAATTGTGCCAATAAGCCCCTGAAAACTATGATATTTTGTGGCTTTTATCCGTGTAACTACCTGATAGACAAGCTAAAGCCACAAGGATTAATGGTCTATAAACGAAGACAAATACAATTTAACTCAGGCATACTTGTAGAGATTCAAATTTTTCCAACCCTTATGGATTAGAAAAAAGGGGTTAGTCCTCGCACCGAAAACGCCCACCCTCTTCACGCGCTGGCTAACCATGTCATACCTAAGTACTCCACACCTTAGGTGTTACACCCCTATAAATACGGAGTTTATAAATGTCTCTCTACGCATGGATTGCCGTACTCGTCGTACTGGTCACGATTTGGGCGTTGATTAAACGCTTCGAAACCCGCTTCGTGCTCATTACCGCGGGCCTTTTCCTCTGTTTGCTCACCTTAAAACCCATGTCAGGCTTAGATGCGTTTGCTAAAGCCATGACCAATGCCTCGCTTGTGATGGCAATCTGCGGTTCGATGGGTTTTGCCTTTACCGCCAACTTCACCCAGTGCGACCGCTCCTTGGTGCACTACTTAGCCAGCCCGATTCGTGGGTTAGGTCTTTTCCTGGTTCCTGTTTGTACGGCGATCACCTTCTTCGTGAATATCGCGATTCCTTCGGCCGCGGGTTGCGCAGCTGCCGTGGGTTCGACGTTGATTCCGGTGATGCTCCGTGCAGGGATTAAACCGGCTGCGGCGGCTGCGGCCATTTTGGGTGGGACCATTGGTTCTTACTTATCTCCGGGTACGTCGCACAACGCCATGGTGGCCGGGATGGCTAAGATCGAAGTGATCGACTTCATTGCCACCCATACGCCCTACTCATTAATGTGCGGTGCCATCGTCATCGTTGGCCTCTTTATTGTGTGCTTGGTCTTAGGCGACGGCAAAGGCGACAAGAACGCCAAAGTGGATGAAAGCAAGTTGCAAAATACGGATGGCTTTACCCCCAGCCCGCTTCGTGCCATCGTTCCGTTGATTCCGATCACGTTGTTGGTGGTGGGTAACCTCTGGGTTCCGGCACTCAAGATGGGTGTGGCCCAAGCCATGGTGATTGGGGCAATCTGCGCCATGCTGGCTGCCCGTACGAACCCGATGGAATTAACCAAGCAGTTCTTCAGTGGCATGGGTAAGGGCTACGCGGACGTGATGGGGATCATCATTGCCGCGGGTGTCTTTGCAGCGGGTTTGAAAGCCTCGGGCTTGATTGATGCGGCCGTCGACGCGCTCAAGCACTCCAATGAATACGCTCGCTGGGGTGGTGCGTTAGGTCCGTGGATTATGGGCATCATCACGGGGTCTGGTGACGCGGCTACTTTGGCCTTTAACGAAGCCGTTACCCCGCACGCGAAGGAATTCGGTATGTCGATCGAAGGCTTGGGTGGCTTGGCCTTCTTGACGGGTGCCTTAGGTCGTACGATGTCGCCGTTGGCTGGTGTAACCATTCTGGTTTCGGGTATTGCCATGGTTGACCCGATCGAAGTGATTAAGCGTACGGCGCTCCCGTGCTTCATTGCTACGATCGCCTGTGCGTTGTTGATGGTGTAATCACCTCCAACCCTCCTCATACGAAAACCCCCTTGCGGTGTTGACCACAGGGGGGTTTCCTATTTCAGTAAGTCCAGCAACGCGCGTTAGATTTTCATAATCGTTTCGCGGTAGTACTTCATCTCATCAATACTTTCTTGAATATCTGAGAGCGCCTGGTGTTTGGTGGATTTCGTCACGGACTTCAGCGTGCCGGGAGCCCAACGACGGGCTAATTCCTTCAACGTCGACACATCGACATAGCGGTAGTGGAAATACCGCTCCAAGTTGGGTAACCAACGGGCCATAAAGCGGCGATCCTGTCCAATCGTATTCCCACACATCGGACTCTTTCCCGGAGGCACAAATTTTTGGAACGTTTCTAAGAAAATGCGTTCGCATTCGGCCTCATCAATCGTACTCGCGCGGACACGATCCACGAGTCCAGACCCCGTATGGGTATTGGTATTCCACTCATCCATCCCATTTAAGACTTCATCACTTTGATGAATGGCCACCACGGGGCCTTCGTGGAGAATATTCAAGTCTTTGTCCGTGATAATCGCTGCGACTTCAATGACACGGTTCACTTCGGGTTGCAAACCCGTCATCTCCATGTCAATCCAAATTAAATTCTCTTCCGAATAACGAGGATCTCGTTCCATTTTGATTCCTTAAGGCACAGCGTCCGCACCGCAGACGCCCATTGGTCATCTTGACCCATTCTGGTGAGGCACTAGTGTACCGTTTAACCCTAACGGCTTCAAGCCGTTTTCGACTTGCCGAAGGAAAATGCTGAGCGGGTTTTTCCGCCTAACGGCACTCAGGTCGTATACTTAGGGAATTAAGTTTGCCGGGGCAATACCCGCTATTTTTATTCGTATTAAGAACGACATTGCGCATGCCGAAAAAAGCTCTTTCGAACACTGCTCTGAACCTACACCCTGGGCTCGTGATTGCGAGCCATGGTCGCCACTACAAAGTCCTCCTTGATGAGACGGGAGAAATCTTAGAAGCTCACCGGCGTGGCAAACGGGGTGACGTGTGTGTGGGCGATCGCGTCCTGTGCACCACCCCCGATTCCGGCGTGGCAGCTATCGAAGAGATTAGGGAGCGTGACAATATTTTGTTTCGCTCCGATGAGTGGCGCATTAAAACCCTAGCAGCCAATGTCGATCAGGTCGCCGTCGTGTTCGCGTCACGCCCAAGCTTTAACCCTTGGTTCATTTGGAAAGCCTTACTCGCCGCCAATCAAGCCGGTATTGACGCCTTTGTTATTCGCAATAAACGAGAACTGGCCCAAGGGGCTGAAGAGGCCGAAGTGCAATTAGCCCTCCTTGATCAGATTGGCGAACGCACGCTAAACGTCTCGGCACTCGCTGAGCCTGAGATGACCCGCACGACGCTCTTGGAACGACTCGCAGGCAAGACCACCCTCTTCGTCGGTCAATCCGGGATGGGGAAATCCACCTTACTGAACCTCTTAATTCCCAAAGCCGAAGCCGCTACGCGTGAGTTCTCCGAAGCCCTGGACCTGGGGAAACAAACGACGACCGCTGCGCAATGGTATAGCGGAGAAGCAGACGGATGGCAAGGAGCGATCATCGACACCCCTGGGTTTCAAGAGTTTGGACTCGCGCATTTGAGTCTCAACGACATCCTTCGTGCCATGCCCGATATCTCCCAACACATTGATGGGTGTCGTTTCTTTAATTGTCGACACTTACATGAACCGGGTTGCAGTGTCAAAAAAGCCCTTGAAGACGGCAAAATAGACCCAGAGCGCTATGCGTTTTACGCCTCATTAGCCCAAACGGCGGATGCCACACGGCAGTGACTGCCACTCCTTTAGACCACTGTCCAAGCCTCGGTGAGCTCGATATAATCGAACTCACCCTAGGACAAAATGACCTAACCAAATAAGCGGAGAATCCAGATCCATGTCCGAACGAAATGTCATTCCGATTGCTGCAGCCAGTCGTGTGGGGAGTCTTCCGATTCCTCAAACAGGAACCATTAATCGTGATGAACATCACTGGATCGATTCCCGTCACCGCCCCTTACGCGATCTGCGCATCTCAGTTACCGACCACTGCAATTTCCGGTGTCGCTACTGTATGCCCAAGGAAAAGTTTGATAAGCAGCACGCGTTCTTGGGCCATACCGAATTACTCACCTTTGAAGAAATTTTCCGCATTGCTCAACTGGCTGTCAAAAACGGTGTGGAAAAACTGCGCCTTACCGGTGGGGAACCCCTTTTACGTAAAGGGATTGAAGATTTGATTCGCGAGCTCACGACGTTGCGTCAACCCAATGGTCAACCCATTGACATTGCCATGACGACCAACGCGAGTATCCTCAAAAAGAAAGCGCCTCAGTTGCGTGCAGCAGGCTTACAGCGCTTGACCGTTTCACTCGACGCCATTGATGAGGACATTTTCCAAGGCTTTAATGACGTCGGATTCCCCGCAGCCAAAGTCCTGGAAGGCATTGATGCCGCACTCGACTTAGGGTTCAAAGTGAAAGTCAACACGGTGGTCAAGCGTGGGGTCAACGAAGCCGAAATCATCCGCATCTGTGAACGCTTCCGCCACACGGGCGTCATCCCGCGTTTTATTGAATACATGGACGTAGGCACCTCCAACGGCTGGCGTATGGTCGATGTGGTCCCGAGTGCCGAGGTGGTGGCCATGATCGCCCAGCATTGGGACGTTGAACCGATTGGAGCCAATTATTTGGGGGAAACCGCGTCGCGCTGGCGTTATGTCGATGGCGGTGGCGAGTTTGGTTGTATTTCCTCTGTGACCCAAGCGTTTTGCCGCGATTGCTCTCGTGCGCGTCTCAGTATGGACGGACGACTTTTCCTGTGCCTCTTCGCCACACAAGGCTACGATTTACGCACCATGCTACGTGGAGGCGCCACGGACCGTGAAATCGAAGAGGCCTTTGGACGAATTTGGAGTGCTCGCGATGACCATTATTCGGAATTGCGTAGCATGGGGCTCTCCCCCAACCGCCCCAAAGTCGAGATGAGCTTTATTGGCGGCTAATCCCCTCATTGTAGTGGATTTTTTCAAAATATCCCCGTCTCGGAATTGGTATTCCAAAGTATCAACATAACTAGAATCTCTTAGGGTTTACGACTACGACAATGTTGTTATACGTTTCTATCGTATAAAATGGTTGCGTCAGTGGTGGTTTGTGAAGATTCCTTGGAATCCAATCAACCACCTGTATAACCAAAATAAGGATTCTTGCTATGTCTCAGGTTCCTGACCAATCCTCTACGACCCACACCAAAGCTGGTATTGGGGCATATATTTCGCTTGCTTGCGCTATTATCTTTTTCTCGGGTCTTTGTGCGACCAAAGAATGGTGGGGCGTGTTCGACTTCACAACCGTCAATGGTAGTTTCGGGACGTTAGTCTCCAGCGCTGCCGATAAAGGCGGTCAATTAGCCACGACGATGGCGAACTTCCGCGGTAAAGGCGGTTCGGGTGCCATGGACGGCTTCCTCTTCGCGTTGGGCTTGGTTCCTTCGGTCATGTTTGCCTTGGCCATGGTGACCGTG
>CAJJMF010000042.1 GCA_905192805.1 uncultured Sutterella sp.
GAAGATTTAGGCCTTAAACCGACAGGCAAACTGGATCTGATTGTGGACGGAGGCCCCTGTGAATTTGGGCTGGAATCCACCATGATCAATTTGTCGGGTGAGCGCCCCAGTTTATTGCGCCACGGGGTAGTGAGCCGTGAAATGCTTGAAGAAACACTCGGCTTTTCCGTTCCCGATGCCGGTAGTGATGCTCCACGTGCCTCGGGTCGACTCAAAAGTCACTACGCTCCCAAAACTCGCCTTGAAATTGTTCCGCGGGAAGCCCTCGCCGAACGCATTCGAGAGTTAGGCAACCTTCGCGTAGCCGTCATGGCCGATAAAGATGCCCTTGCCTCCTTGGAGGTTGCGTATCGTATCGAACAACCCGAAGGGGTGTTAGCCTATGGGCGGGATCTCTATGAGAATCTCCATAAGCTTGATCGTGCGGGTTGCGATAGAATTTTAGTGCAAGCACCTCCTCAAAGCCCCGAATGGGCGGCCGTCAACGACCGCTTAGGTCGTGCTTCGGCCTAATCGTTTTTTCTAATCGAGGACCCACACATGATTCAGATTTACGGTATTCCGAACTGCGGTTCGGTAAAAAAAGCCCTCACTTGGATGGACAACGCAGGCATTGCGTATACCTTCCACAACTTCAAGAAAGAAGGACTCGATGCGGCGTTGCTCGATCAATGGTTAGCCTCGCCGATTGCAGGTCAACTCCTTAACAAACAGGGATTGATGTGGAAAAAGGTACCGGAAGAACGACGCACCTTAGTGCTTCAGGATCCGCAGGCCTTACGTGCCCTGCTACTCGAAATCCCGACCATCATCAAACGTCCGGTGATCGTATTCGAAACAGGGGACATCGTGGTAGGCGTTAACGAAGACCGCTGGACGCAATTAACACAAGCCTAAGCACCGCTCTCCGAACACTTTATGTTGCAATCCCTTTTTGCACGCTATCACGCTGTGCTGCCTGTTTGCGCCTTAGTCACCGCCACCTTTCTCTGGGGTAGTTCGTTTATTAGTACGCACACTGCGCTTCGCTACACAGACCCATTTATGTTGGTCATGTTGCGATTCAGTGTTGGCCTTTTGATTGTTGGGACATTTGTACGGAAAAAATTATTCCATATTCCTTGGAGCACATGGCGTGCTGGCATGCTCACGGGAGGTCTCTTATTCTTCGGGTATGTCACCAATGCCCTAGGACTCATGAGTATCTCCAGCTCCATGTCTGGATTTCTCACGGCCTTGTACGTTCCCTTTACCCCGCTACTTGTTTGGGTCATTTTTGGTAAAGTCCCTGATCGACGAGCCTTTGTGGGCGCAGGGGTTGCCTTTTTTGGGTTGGTACTACTCGCCAATCCCTTTACCTTAAGTTTTTCTAACAACTTTGGGGAATGGATTACGATTGTTTGCTCGTTTATCAGTGCTCTAGAGATTATCTTAGTAGGGATGGTTGCTGTCAAAAATGACGCCCTTTCCCTCACCTTTGCCCAATTAACGACGGTTGCCCTTCTGTGTGCCATCACGCGTCTGCTTGGGCCCTTGACACCCTACTGGCCCTTTGAACCAACGCAGTGGACCTATCCCTTAATCGTGTCCGCCCTTTGGCTCGGCATTATTGTTGGCTTTGCCCAGATGTTACTCACGTGGGGACAAAAATACGTCTCCCCAGGGCGCTCTGCGGTCATTTTCGCCATGGAAAGTGTCTTTGCGGCTGCGATTGGTTGGCTTATCGGCGAAGAGTTGGGTTGGACGGGATGGCTCGGCGGTCTCTGTATCGTGGGAGCGATCTTTATCAACGAAACGCGGCTCTTGAGTCGCGAACAAAACAAAGGTTAATTCAACTATGTCAAACCTGCCCATTGGGATACTCGATTCGGGATTTGGTGGACTCTCAGTAATGAAAGCCATCCGCGATATTTTGCCCAAGGAAACGTTGATTTACGCCGCAGATTGTGAGTGCGCTCCCTGGGGGGATCGCGACAACGATTACATTAACGAGCGAATCGATGTACTGGTATCGTTTTTGCAAGCACACCATATCAAAGCGCTTGTGTTGGCCTGCAACACAGCGACCGCGGTGGGTGCTCAACGCTTACGCGATACCTTATCCATTCCCGTCATTGGCATTGAACCCGCGGTGCTACCCGCGATGCGAGCAACGCAAACGGGGGTGGTTGGCGTCATGGCCACGGTGAAAACCATTGAAAGTGAAAAATACGCGAACCTCAAAACGCACGTCGATGCTACGACCCGTATCATCGATTGCCCCTGCCCTGGGCTCATGGAGTGTGTCGAAGCGGGCGAATTTCATTCCCCCCATACCCAGTCACTCATCCAACACTATGTCGAGCCACTCTTAAAAGAAGGCGTCGATCAAATCGTGTTAGGCTGTACACATTATCCCTTTTTGAGTGAGGCGATCCAGTCCGTCGCTGGACCAGGGGTGACGCTCATTGACCCCTCTCCTGCGGTCGCACGTCACCTTGCCCATACCCTCGAAGAGGCGAATTTGCTTGCCAACAATGTCCAAGGCAGTGAATCGTTCTATGTCACGGGAGCCAACAGAGAACGCGCCAAAGTGCTACACCACTTATGGTCGCCCGACGCCCAACTGCTCGCGCTGGAGTAAAAAAAAGGGGTGGATTGTTGATCATCCATCCCTTTTAATCATTGTGGTCTTAGGCACGTAACGCGAGAGGCTCTCCCACATAGGGCAGTAGCGCCGCACGGAATGCGTCGGGCAAGGGGTGCTTTGACATCGCTTCGGGCACATCACCTACCTTCACACACACTACCGTTTCCGCACACTCCACACGTACGCCATCTTCGCCCGTGATACGCACAGCAAAACGCACCGAAGTCGTTCCGACTTTTTCCACCCATAAACGCAACGTTACCAAGTCCCCTAAGGCACTCGGGCGACAGAAGTCACAACGAATTCCTCCAATCGGGAACCCTAACCCCGCATTCAATGCAGACTTAAAGGTCACCCCAGCAATTTCACGATAAAACTCCTCCATCACACGGGTAATCATCACAAAATACTGTGGATGAAAAACAATCCCTGCGGGGTCACAATCCGCCATATGAATACGGAACTGGCGTTCAAAATACATACAAATAACTCCGAAAAAACGAATAGATGAGTGCTTTACGCATCACGCCACAGAATAGCACGAACTGGACTCGCTTCCAGCCCCTGAATTGCTAAGGGTAATGCACACAGATGATATATGCCGTCCTCGGAGATCGAAGTGAGGTTGAGATTTTCTAAAAGATAAACGCCAGCCTCTAACAGTTGGTGGTGTCCTGCTAATGTCTCATCCTCCGCAGGATCGAGCCCTGGGGTATCTAACCCCAACAGGGTGATCCCCCGTTCGCAAAGCCACGCTACGGCGTCTGGACTCACACTACGATACGCGCCACTCCAGTGGGTAGGGAGCACTGTTCGTGTTTTGAGTAATACCCGAGCAATACCCGGAAAGTCCTTCAGCGCCTCTAACTCCTCCCGGGTAATCGGCCTAGGGTTGCGCTCATACGGTTCAACAAACAGCACCACACAGGGCCCCACCAAATTCGCCAAGGGGATTTGACTGACATCCTCAGCCTTGACATCAAGGTGTTTCGGCGCGTCCAAATGCGTTCCTAAGTGCGGACTCATGGAAAAGTGCGAGACATTCGCGCCTCCCTCGGACGTAGCGAATACATCCCACGAAATCCGTAACGGAGCGTCGCCCGGGAACCCTTCGCTCGACTCTGAGATGACTTGCGAGATATCCCAAAGCGTGCGCTTGGGTAAATCGGCTAAACCTGACATGATGTACTCCTAAGCATGAAGTTCCACGAATTGAGACGACTATAATGGAACAACATCATCGCGCCTCGTAACGCCGGTCTATGGGGACTTGGCGCATTCCTCGTTTTTCAATGTGTGCCTGACTATGCTTTCTAATGCTAATTTTATTCAGATTGCCCTGACGCGCTACTCGGTGGGCGCCCGACATCAGGTCGCTCCTGCCCCTAACGTTGCCGATCTTCGCTTGGCAGTATCGACCGCATTACGCACCCCGAACCACGAAAAAAAATTGCCGTTGCGCTTTGTGGAAATTGTCTCCCGCGAACGCTTAGCGGACTTGTTTGAATCGACATTACCCGCGGATGCGGAAGCGTCTGTGCGTGAACGCACCCGGGAAAAAGCCACCAAAGGCCCCATGTGTGTTGCTTTGGTTCAAACCGACATCCACGATGACATCAGCCCTATGTTCCGCGAAGAACGCCTCATTACGGCCGGGGGAGCACTGATGAATTTCTTAAATGCACTACATGCCTTAGGATACGTTGCGAAGACCGTGTCGCCCCGTCCTTTTAGTGCCCCCGATGGACTGTATGATCCTGACAATGAACGTCTGTTGGCGTTTGTGATTATCGGTTCCCCCGAATCACCTCTTGACTACACCCCCGCTGGGTCCGACACTCCCTTACCCCTCTCGCAGTGGTAAGTCAACCCTAGCGCGCTTTCAGGAGAGCCTCTAGGAGCGCTATCAAACTCAAGGGAGCTGAGCCCTCGGCTCGGTTCCCAACCCAGACCCATGCACGTTGTTGGGCAGCTAAGGTTCGCTCAACGAGTTTAACAATCATCATGCGCGTCACCACATCACTGGCGACTAACTGTTGAGCATTCAACGGTCGATACATCAAACTTAACGACGGGGAATTTTTCCAGTGAATCATCACATCCCCCGTGGGCTTCCACGCCTCTTCCTCCGTGGCACCTTCCCAGTAGGCGAGCGCACGTTGCTGATGCACCAGCGCTTTCATTCCCATCCCGAGACTCACCACCGGGCGTAAACCTTGACGTTTCAACATGTTCATGAGCCGTGGTGTCAGCCATTCGGCATTTTGAACTTCTAAGGCCCATAGGCGAGAGGTGGGCTCGTCAACCTGGACTTTAATCGTCTCAAAAAAAGCCTCTAGACGATCCACTAACCCGCCGCGCTGTTGCCAGCGAGCGATTTGCATACGATCAAACGCGGCGAGTCGGAACACCACAGGCCCCCTCTTGTCCCCCAAGACCGTCTGCGGCGCACCAAGTACTGATGACCAATCCACGCTTGTTGGCTCAAGAAACTGCGGATTTTCAGCCACACTCGCCCCACGTTGATCGCGTTGCATCGGATCCAAAACGGGAAGGGTGATCGGCACAATAAACCGAAACGTCTCCGGCGTTTGTTCATTCCAAACACGCAGTGCCCGCTCGGACCATCCAAAAGGGTTCGAGGGCGGGAGTTCCACAGTTCGCAATAAAGGATGCTGAGCGTAGGCTCGTAATCCTTCTTGAGCAAGACGTTTTGGCGAACTGCTTGGGGTGTATATCACGCCACGCCACCGAGCATCCTGCCAGCCTTCCATCCCCAAATAGAGCGATCGCGGCATACGCCTTAGTGCCTCGGAGAGCGCACGCGTAGGGGCTAACCGCTCAACCGGTCCGCCACGATAGGGGGCATCATCATACAACGCATCTTGAGGCATCGCGACGCTCTCCTGAAAATAGGAAACCTTCTTTGGGGCAGGCTCATGCAACAAAATCGTCCACGTTGACCGTAGAGTTTTGGTAGCATTGAAAAAACACACTCTCCCTGTAGTGTATCGCATGTGCTTGCCACGAGTTTTCCATGTTACCTGAAACCACCTCCGCAGAAAGTGAGTTACCTGTCTGGGTCATTGACGAAGACGGCGTCCGTTTCTCTATCCGATTCGCATTACTCACCCATAATTTCAATGCTATGACTATGAGTTCGACGCAAGATTTCTTGCAAGAAGTCGACCTCATGCAACCCGGGTGTCTCGTCGTGGCCTATGACGAAGCCGGTCAGGAACTACAGGACGCTTTGAATCGCATCGAAAGCCCTATAAAATTGGTGTTTTTAGCCAACCAAGAAGGGATTCGCACGGCCGTGGCTGCCATGGAAAAAGGGGCCATTAGTTTTCTTGAAAAACCGGTTGACCCTGATATTTTGTCTACCAAAATTGCCCGGGCCCTCAAACTCTCTCTGCAGGCCTGGCGACAAAAACGTGTCTTAGATTTGATGAAGCAACTGTCGCGTCGCGAAGCGGTCATCTTTGAACTCATTTGCCAGGGATATACCAATAGCGAAATCGCACGACAGTTGTTCATTTCACAACGCACCGTGGAAACGCATCGCTTGCACATCAGTCGCAAGATGGAAGGGCTCTCTGCCATAGCGGCACTCTACGAACTCGCTCGGGGTCTCAACCCGGATGTGTTTCTCTCTGGGCACCCCAAAACGAAGCGCCCAGAGAAGTCGGGTACCCCCTCTAAGGCCTAAACGGGTGGTGAGGTCGTCACCTCCCGCTTGAGCCATTATTCGGGTTTCGCATCAAACAAGTCGCGCGCTACACGCATGGGACAGTACTTGGGACCACACATGCTACAAAAATGCGCCTCTTGAGCTCCCCGTCCCGGTAGCCCTTCCCCGTGAAACGCGCGAGCCCGAGCGGGATCCACGCTCAAATTGAATTGGTCACGCCAACGGAATTCAAACCGAGCCGCACTCATCATATGGTCTTGGACCAGACTCACCATTTGCCCCTTGGCGATATCGGCAGCATGCGCAGCAATACGGAACGCCGCCATCCCTTCTCGCACATCTTGCGCGTTGGGTAATCCCAAATGCTCTTTAGGGGTCACATAGCAGAGCATCGCAGTACCCGCAGCGCCAATTACGGTAGCCCCAATCGCAGCCGTAATATGGTCATACCCTGCTCCGATATCACACACCAAGGGCCCTAACGTATAAAAGGGTGCACCGTCACACCACTCTTCCTCATACTGCTGATTGAGCGCGATCCCCTGGTAGGGAATGTGTCCAGGACCTTCAATCATCACCTGAACATCCTTTTGTCCCGCGTAACGATTGAGTTCCCCTAATGTTTTGAGTTCCGCAAACTGCGCTGCATCATTGCCATCATAAATGCTACCCGCACGCAATCCATCCCCTAACGAAAGCGTGATGTCGTAGTGCCGTGCGATATCTAAGAGCTCATCAAAGTGCGTGTAGAGGAAATTCTCTTTTTTATGGAGTTTGGCCCAACTGGCCATGAGGCCACCTCCGCGAGAGACAATTCCGGTCATGCGATTGGCCGTAAGCGCAATGTGTTCGAGTAACACCCCCGCATGGATCGTCATATAGTCCACCCCCATTTGGGCGTGTTCAATCATGACTTCTTTAAACACCTCCCAAGAGAGTGCCCCCGTGTCACCATTCACACGCTCAAGGGCTTCATAAATAGGCACGGTGCCCACAGGCACTGGGCTGTGGCGCAAAATCATTTCGCGCGTCTCTCGGATATGCTCCCCAGTGGACAAATCCATGACCGTATCGGCCCCACGAACCAACGCTTCCTGTAATTTCGCTCCCTCTTCGGCCCAACTACGTCCATTCCCAGACGTGCCAATATTGGCGTTAATTTTGGTGCAAAATGCCCGACTAATGCCCATGGGCTCGGCCTCGGGGTGACAGAAATTGAGCGGAATAACCGCTTTGCGATCCGCTACTAACTGACGTACCCGCTCTCCAGTCCAGGGTTGCCATCCCGCCAACGTGCGTTCTAGCTTTTGACGTAATCCCTTATTGGTGACATTGGGCAGTGCTGCGATGAGCGCCGAGAGTTGTCCATTTTCACGCGTTGCCACATAACTCATCTCGGGTGTCACAATCCCGGCACGTGCCGCGGCGAGCTGTGTCGGGGCTCCCGGCTGGGGGCGTTCGCGTTTAGGAAGCGTCACATCGGCCTGCGCTCCAGAGGCCCCAAACGCTCCCGTCACGTCTTTCACGTATACGGTTGGATTCGTTCCTCCCCCAAAACAGGGCGGTGTAGGTTCTTGCGTAATCGCCCGAAAAGGAACCCTCTCCCCATGGTCAGAGAGTCCATAGGCACGTTCACCCACTAGGGTCATCTCGGGTTGAGTTAATAGAAGATTTTTCATTGGCACGCTCCCGTAAAAGCATTGGTAAGATCGATCTACTTCGTCGCGAAGTAGGGCTTGGGGATAGCGTGGGGATAAGCACTTGGCCTGAGGAAAAACCATAGAACCCACAAGGGGAATCCCTTCGTGTTGCTCTATGACATTGCGTTTCCCGCCGCAGGTCTAAACCTGATCCGGTGCCAAGGGTTTTTCTCAATCGATGGCTCTAAACCGTCGATACCCCTAACGCAGTCTTAGCGACAGTTTAGGAACATTAGTCATTGCTCGCAACTCAAGGCCCAGTTTTAGCGAGTGCACGAAAGGAGGGTGTTAAAATACCGGCACCTTAGTTAATGTGCTCTGTGCATACTTTGCCGTGAACTCACGCACGTCAAGGCCAGAAGCGCCCGCTTATTTCCTATTGTTTTTTATCCCGCGAGGTTGATCTCATGGAACTCAATGCTTTAACAGCACTCTCTCCCATTGATGGACGCTACGCTAAACAAACCGATGTTTTGCGCAACATTTTTTCCGAATTTGCCTTTATGAACGCACGTGTTCGCGTCGAAACCGAATGGTTGATTGCGTTATCCGAACAAGGTTTTTCGGAACTCCCCGAAATCAGTGCGCACGGCAAAGCTTTCTTACGTGGCTTGGCGGACAACTTCTCGTTGTCGGACTGTGAAGCGATCAAAGAGATTGAAAAAACCACCAATCATGACGTGAAGGCGGTGGAATATTGGATCAAGGCACAGGTTGATCACGACGAAGAATTACGGAAAAGTGCAGAGTTTGTCCACTTCGCATGCACCTCGGAAGATATCAACAATACGAGCCACGCGTTAATGCTTACCGAAGGAAGAAAGGCATTAGTGGCAGAGTTGCTCAAAATCCACACGAAATTAGTGGAACAGGCGCATCAGTGGGCCGACGTATCGATGCTCTCGCGCACCCATGGTCAAACCGCCTCGCCCACCACGGTCGGAAAAGAATTTGCCAACGTCGCCGTGCGTTTAGCGCGAATCATTGAAGCCATTGAAGCGGTCAAAATCTACGCCAAAATGAACGGGGCTGTCGGTAACTACAATGCGCACTTGATCGCTTACCCCGAAACGGACTGGGAAGTCTTCTCTCGCCGTGTGGTCGAAGAACGCTTAGGTGTTACCTTTAATACACACACCATCCAGATTGAACCCCATGACTACATGGCCGAACTATTCCATGAAATTACCCGCGCCAACACGGTGTTGCTCGACTTTGACCGCGATGTGTGGGGCTATATTTCGATGGGCTTTTTCAAGCAAAAATTAAAGGAAGGCGAAGTGGGTTCCTCCACGATGCCCCATAAGGTGAACCCGATCGACTTCGAAAATTCCGAGGGGAATTTGGGTATTGCCAATGCACTCTTCTTACATTTGGCAGGCAAATTGCCCGTGTCCCGTTGGCAACGTGACTTAACCGACTCGACGGTGTTGCGTAACTTAGGGGTTGCGTTTGGCTACAGCTTCATTGCCTACAACGCCATGATGCGTGGCCTCAATAAGCTCGAACTCAACGAACAACGTGTCGCGGAAGACTTAGACCATGCTTGGGAAGTGTTGGCTGAGGCCGTTCAAACCGTGATGCGTCGTTATGGCGTCCCACACCCCTATGAACAGCTGAAAGCGTTAACGCGTGGTAAAGGGATTACACCAGAATCCATACGTGAATTCATTGCTGGATTAGCCATCCCTGAGGAAGCGAAAGCACGCTTGATGGAGCTGACCCCCGCCACCTATGTGGGTAAGGCTGCTGAATTAGCCAAGCGTTGCTAAACAACACCTGATAATCACCCTCTGGGGTGACACCCCCTATTGACAGCCACGTCCGAGCGTCCGACGTGGCTGTTTCGTTAACCTAAAACGGAAACCCCTTTGACTTGGGCAAAAACGATGTCGCCGCGGTGGAGCGCCAGTTCATGGGCTGAGTGGGCCGTAATTAATGCACTGAACATTTCGCGAGGATCGGCAAGCGAACTCAACTGCACTAAAACCTGTCCCTTGTCTTCAAAAGGATCCATCGCCTCAATTCTGACTTCCACAACATTACGAATACTACTTTGCTGAGGACGAATACGGGTGAGTGACACATCGCGTGCATGAACAGAAAACCGAAGGGATTCCCCCACCCGTGCCTGCCTCCCCGCAATTTCCCATGGAAACCCAAGACTCCGTACCACAATACTTTGCCACGTGGTATCCACGTGAGTCACCTTCCCTTCTAACATCGTCTCTAGAGGGGAGCTAACCTCTTGATAGTGTCGAAATACCTCAGTCGGGTTGCCTGCTGCCAGCAAACGTCCCTCTTCGAGGAGCACCAAATGGTCAGCCAAGCGACGCATTTCCTCTACCGAGTGCGTCACATACAAAATGGGGATGTGGAGTTCCTGGCGGAGTCTCTCAAACCAGGTTAAAAACTCCGCCTTGCGTGCACTATCGAGTGCGGAGAGCGGTTCATCCATCAGTAATGCATCCGGTGTGACACTCAAGGCACGCGCAATAGCCACTCGTTGACGTTCCCCACCGGATAGGGCTTGAGGCTTATGGTTGAGAATTGGCCCAATACCCAACAAATGCACAATATCGTTTAAGCGCGCTTCACTGACTGGGCTACTGGCCCGTTTTCGTGCAAAGGCGATATTATCCCGGGCACTCAGATGTTCAAAGAGACTCGCTTCCTGAAACACATACCCTAAGCGTCGTCGATGCGTCGGCACAAAGTATCCTTGCTGGGTGTCTTGCCATACCAAATCACCCAACCTCACTTTCCCTTGTGCGTGTTCAAGCCCGGCTACTGAGCGTAAAAGCGTCGTTTTCCCGCATCCCGATTTCCCAAAAAGCACCGTAATGCCCGAGAGCGGAAAACGAAAATTGGCCTGCAAGGTAAACCGTGTGTCGCGACGCAGCACCAGATCAATCTCACCCATGGTGCTCATGCCACTCTCCTTTGTCGACGATTGAGGATATTCAGTAACATCAACACGAGGAAACTAAATAGCAACATGCCACCCGCTAACCAATGTGCTTGTTCATACTCCATCGCTTCGACGTGGTTAAAGATTTGGGTCGAAATCACTTGGGTTTGTCCAGGGATATTGCCCCCAATCATCAACACGACACCAAATTCCCCAATCGTATGTGCAAAACTCATGAGTGCTCCCGTAACAATCCCATTTTTGGCCAGTGGGAGCGCTACGGAAAAAAAGCAATCCACGGGTGATGACTGTAGCGTTGCCGCCACTTCATAGGGGCGCTTGCCAATCCCTTCAAAAGCCGTTACGACGGGCTGCACCATGAACGGTAGGGAATAAAAGACGGAACCAATCACTAACCCCGTAAAAGTAAAGTTCAGGGTTCCTAACCCCAAGGCCTGCGTGATTTGCCCCACTGGGCCATGGGGCCCTAAGGCGATCAAAATATAAAACCCCAAAACGGACGGTGGCAACACCAGTGGGAGTGTCACCAAAGCCCCCACACTGGCGCGCCAAACACTATGCTTGGCAGCAAGCCAGTACGCAATGGGCACCCCAATAACCAGCAATATCAGCATAGTCACCGAGGCGAGCTTCAAACTTAACCAAATAGGAGAAAAGTCCGTCATGGAGGTCCTTGGTCAGTCGCACAGCGACAAAACGGTTGTATTCTTACTTTTCCATATCGTACCCAAAAGCCGTACGCATGTGGTCCGCTTCGGGACTCGACTTCAGGTAGTCAATAAAACGGCGGGCCGCCTCGGCATTGGCGCCATTTTTCAACAGTACCCCATCTTGGCGAATCGCACTGTAGTATTCACTCGGCACAATCCAGCCTGAACCCGACGTGAACTTACCGTCTTTGAAACATTGACTTAAAGCCACGAAACCGGCTTGTGCGTTCCCTGTGCTGACAAATTGGTAGGTCTGACCAATATTGCCACCCACCACGAACTTCGGAGATAGTTCATCATAAAACCCTAGTTTTTTCAACGTTTCTTCAGCAGCTACTCCATAAGGGGCGAGCTTAGCATCTGCGACCGCCAGCTTTTTCAACTCAGACTGTTTGAGCGTCGTTTCGTTGGTGACAAACTGGGGATCTTTACTCCACAGCACTAATTTACCAATGGCATAGGTAAAGGTTGTCCCTTCGACCCCATACCCTTCAGCGACAGCGCGTTTTGGCACTTTGTTATCGGCCGCCAAAAACACATCAAAGGGGGCTCCATTTTTGATTTGTGCATAAAGTGCCCCTGTTGCCCCAAAGGACATCACCAACTTGTCACCGGTCGCTTTTTCGTATTTCATAGCCAAGTCCTGAATGGGCTTCGTAAAGTTGGCGGCGACCGCTAATTTCACTTCCGCAGCGCTCACTTGCCCCAACGCGCACATCATCGTGAGTAACATCAGGGTTGGTTTCATGTTCTAACTCCTCTGTTCATTCATAAAATCGCTCAACATACATCACCCTACCGACTCTTGATGAGGTCCCATAAAGGCTCTACAATGAGGGGGCAATAGTCGTTATTCATTTTTAGAATAACGACTTTACCAACCCATTGCAACTCCTATTTTAGGTGCCTTCCATGCCAACACCATTAGCCGATCCCGTTCTCTTAGCGAACCACATGGCGGAACTTGCCGATAAGCGCATTGAAATCTTGCGCCGTATTCATCATGTTGGATCAATCTCGAAAGCCGCCAAAGGGGCTGGGGTGAGCTATAAAGCGGCCTGGCAGGCCATTGAAACGCTCAGCAACCTCGCGGGGGGGCCGTTGGTCACCAAAGTTACGGGGGGTGTCAGCGGAGGCGGCACATGCTTAACGGAGAAAGGATTGGAAGTGTTGAAGCTCGCCGACGAACTCAACCGAGCCCGTCAAGAAGTATTGGCACGCTTTCAGCTTCGCAGTGCCCCTTCGCTCTCGAACATGGGGTTAAGCACCTTATCGACTTCAATGCGCAATATTGTCCCCGTCAGCATTTATAAGGTCAAAATCGGCTCCGCTCTCGTTCGGCTCACGCTCGAACTCTCGGATGGACAAAAGTTGCGTAGTTCAGTCACGATGGAGTCGACACAACTCCTCGGGATTAAAGAAAACGACTCGGCATTGGCCCTCTTCAAGGCAACTGCGGTCGAAATTGTCCGCGCAGAGCTGATATCCCAAGATATGGAAAACGCCATTACGGGCACCGTCATCCGTTCTGTGCGCGAACGTAAAGGGGGAGAGTGCACCATACAGCTCTCAACAGGGCAAACCATTATCGGTTTTGCGCGCGCCGACCACGGCTTACACATCGGTTCACTCGCTGTCGCATTGATCCCTGCGGAAGCGATCGTTATTGCGACGAACCATGCCTAATGAGAGGGTAATGCAATTTTTTTATCCCCCTTTTGGCGCAAAAGACTGGCCCAATAGGGGGTTTCTTACGATTAACTTAAGCGGACTTGATCAACGTCAATGTTGCTTAATACATCCTTACAGAAAGCTTAATATTATTGCACCTGTAGAGAGCGTTCCCCCGTGGGGAATTTCCTCACCTCTCAATTTAGACAACGAGCCCCTTTCCTGTTAAAAACCCCATATTAGAAGAGGCTCAGTTACTCAAAAAGGTTCCGAAAATGAAGAATAGCAAATGGTATGTCACCGGTATCTGCCTGATCGGTGTGGTCATCGGTATTGTGTTCGTCGGTGTGTTAACGAGCGCTGTTCACTGGGCTGGTACCAATAAGTTCTGCGGCGAATTCTGCCACTCTATGGACATGGTTTATTTGGCCTACAAAGACGGCTTGCATGGTCGTACCCCGACTGGCGTGACCGCTGGCTGCTCTGACTGCCACTTGAAGTATCACTCCAATGAACACGTTGGCCCGATCGACTATACGTTGATGTTAGTGGACAAGGTTCGCGCGGGTTCGAATTCGGGCTGGGGCGAAATCCGTGGCACGTTGAACACGGTTGAAAAGCAGATCGAACGTCGTGAAGAAATGGCCAAGTCCGTTCACGAATTGTTCTTGGCTCGTGACTTCAGCATGTGTAAGGGTTGCCACGACCTTGAAAAGATGAACGATCCGAAGAAGCCCATGATCGCTACGATGCATAAGAATATGGGTAAGGACGGCAAAGTCGTTGACTGCTTAGCTTGCCACCCGACCGCTGGTCACGATTACAGCAAGCTTCCTGCTCCCACGAAGAAGGAATAACACCGATAAGATCGGTTAATACAAACCGCCTAGTCAAAGCTAGGCGGTTTTTTATTGCGTGTCGTCGGAATGGTGATGGATTTATTGCACCACTTTAACGTTAACATTTGCACTTTATTCCCAGCATTCGCTCGCTTTGCTCTAAAATCGAACCATCACAGCACTGCAAAGTATCGTGAGGGTGATGTGTTGCCTTAACTCCCCTCTTTTGCATGCTCAAAGGACAGATTTCTTACTCTTTGCTTTGACCAGTTCAACCACGTCACACAACCCTATCGAACTGGTCTTGGGAGCTTATTGATGAGCGAAACGATTTATCGTCAAGACTATCTTGCACCAACCCACTTAGTGGAAACGGTAAAACTTGAATTTGACTTGGACGCGGAAAGCACAAGCGTCAGCAGCCTCTTACATGTTCGACCCAACCCCGATGCCAAAACGGCGACTGGCGATTGGGTATTAAATGGGGAAGGTTTGACCCTGGTGAGCATTGCGGTGAATGGGGAAATGCTCGATGAGTCTCAGTTTGACCTCGATGACAAAACCCTCACCTTGCACGGCATCACAGGGGAAACGGATGTAGCGATCGTTAATCGCTTTAGTCCCGCATCCAACACCAAACTTCAGGGTATCTATGCCTCGGGAAAAAATCTCGTGAGTCAATGTGAAGCCGAAGGGTTCCGAGCGATCACGTATTTCCCAGATCGTCCAGACATTTTGGCACGCTATCACGTCACGATTCGTGCGTCCAAAGAAGAATTCCCTATTTTGCTCTCCAACGGTAACCGCATCTCGGAACGTGATCTCGAAGACGGACGCCATGAAGCGATCTGGGAAGACCCATTCCCGAAACCTTGCTATCTGTTTGCGCTTGTCGCCGGGAAGTTTGAGTGCCAACGAGAAGTCTTCCCGCTCAAAGACGGTCGTGCAGCAACCCTCGAAGTGTGGGTAGAGCCACAAGATATCGATAAAACCGCTCATACGATGGAGAGCTTAAAAAAGGCCATTCGTTGGGATGAGGAACGCTGGGGATTGGAGCTCGATCTGGATCACTTCGCCATTGTGGCCACCAATGACTTCAACTTCGGTGCGATGGAAAATAAGGGCTTGAATATTTTCAATGCTCGCTATGCTTTGGCCAACCCCATGGTTGCCACGGACACCGATTACGCACGCATTGAATCCGTCGTGGGGCATGAATACTTCCACAACTGGACGGGAGACCGTGTCACCTTACGTGATTGGTTCCAATTGACCCTCAAAGAAGGACTAACGGTCTTCCGCGACCAAGAGTTCTCCGCCGATATCAAATGATGACAATGTGTTGTCATTAATAAGCATAGCCTGAATATCAGTTCC
>CAJJMF010000043.1 GCA_905192805.1 uncultured Sutterella sp.
AGTCGTTCAAAATTTTATGGAATAAGGCACGTGGATTACTCGTGGTGACGGACGAACATCACCGCGCGATGGGCAAAGGTAAGGTACGCGCGAGCGTATGGGCAACACCGAAATTGGGCTTAGCGGCTCTGGGGTCCTCGTTAGTCTTATTAGGGCTCGGAAGTACGCCACTGGGCGCGACCACGATCACGGTGCCGGGCACGTCCACGGATCCGACGGTACAGAGCACTGGGAGTGTGCATACGATTACCCCTGGGGTGGTCGAAAATAATGTGGCATTAAACCGCTTTAAGCAGTTCAACCTCAGCACTGGCCATATTGCCAATATGAAGTTTGGCAAAGATTCGACGTGGGCTAACACGTTGGTGAATCTTGTCAAAGAGGGCAAGATTGAAGTCCATGGGGTCCTCAATGCGATTACCAAAACCAATGGTGCAGAAGGCATTGGTGGGAATCTTGTTTTCATCACACCAACGGGTCTGGTGGTTGGAACGAGTGGGGTGATCAATGCGGGTTCGTTTACCGCGTTGGTCGTTAATCCCAATGCATTCGAGCGCGATTTGTGGAATAAAGATCCCAAGTGGCTGACAAGACGTTGGTCTGAGGATTGGCAAGAGAAGGTAAATACGGCTGAAGTGCCGATCAACCCGAATGGGGTGATTACGGTCAATGGGAAGATCAACACCAACGGGGCGATGTTACTCGCAGCAGGGAAAATTGAACTCGGTGCCGAGGGCACCGGGGCTAGCTTAACCTCTGGGGTAACGAATTTTGCTGACTTAGTGAATGTGAAGTCAGGCGCAGTGACCACGCTCAATTCGGGGATTTCGAATCTGACGATGACGAAGGCCGCGGATGGCTCGATTGAACTCATTGCACGTGCCGATGGCACCCTCACGGGCGAGCATACGAGCACGCTTGAGACGTGGTCCTCGATTGCTTCGAGTAAAAAGGAATTTGATCCCTTAACGGGTGCCATGAAAGATGGTACGAAGGTGGGGTCGGAGCACATCAATACACCGACGGCTCAAGTGGTGATCAATGCCGGTTCGTCCGTGTTGGCTCAGAACAAGGTGACGATTGAAGCGGCCGCTGGGGCTGGGGAGTATCAGGTAAAGAGTCGTAAATCCGCCACGGGTACACGGTTTAAAACCACCGATGATATGCAGTCCTCGCAGGTGCTCGCGGATGTGATCATCAATGGGCACGTGGAAGGGGAAAGTGTCAAAGCGAAAGCCCTTGCACAAAACGACTTGGATCACTCCTTGGGGTTCAACCTCAATACGCTGACGACCGTGTACGGGGGGGTGACGCCCTTAAATGGGTCACGGGTAGAATTTGCCAATTTAACCACCAATGCCACCCTCGCAGTCAATAGCACAGGGACTGTGGTATCGAAGACGGGCGATGTGGATTTAGTTGCCCTGAGTCAAACCTCGATTAATGTGAACCAGCGCTCGGCACTCTCTCGGTTAGTGAACCACGGCGCCATGGACAAGATGCCGACCGTTGCGTCGGTGGTCTCAAAGATGGACGGCTCGGCCACGACGACGGTGGCGGGCACGATTGACAGTGCGACGTCCGTGAAAGTGCATTCGGAAAATACGTCCAATTTGGATGTGACGGCGACGGCCTCGACGCGTAACACCGAATCCAGTCAAGCGGCCATCGTCTATGCCGACGTGAAGGGTAAAGCCAGTACGAACGTTTCTGGGACGATTCAACATACGAATACCGCGGCTGGCGCGAACCTCACTGACGTGGCGATTACGTCCAAGCAAGAAAGTGACGTGAGAACGGCGGTCGAAGCGACGTCCTCGGAAGGGGCTCACGCTGCGCTGGCCGTAAACGTGACGCGCTTTAAGACAGGGTCCGATACCACGATGAGTGGAACGCTCGCCAACAACCCTACCACCTTAACCATTGCGTCAGACAATATCACTAAAACGCTTCGCGTGAAGGCGAAATCCTCAACGGGCGACGATGGGCTTATCTCAAACTACTTGGCCGATTTTGACAGAAAACTCTTTGACAACAATGGCGCAGGTAGCAAATTAGCCGATGCCTTTGGAGGGTCGGCTGCAGAAGGGGCCAACAAAACGAATACCTTCCAAGCCGGTGGGGCGTTTGGGTATATCGAAAATGCCCAGCTCTCCGAGGTCACTGTGAGTTCCGATCTCACGGCAACCAATAAGATGACCGTTCGCTCGGAATCCGAGTTGACGGACCACAACTACGTGGTTCAGTCCAAGCACGAAATTAAAGAAGATTCGAAGGTGAAGAATTCGGCGGCCTTGTCGATTCTCATCAATCGCCCAGGATCCTTCACGAATGGCTCGGTTGGGGCGCATTTGACGGTGGCGTCAGGAGTGACGCTTACGGCGCCGACACTCGAATTGATCAATCGCGCGGCAGCGTCCAAGGACCGTTGGGCAGCCTATAAGGGCGATTGGGTGGCTTGGTGGGACGATGTGAAGACAATTTTCACCAAAGCCGGTTATGCCGATAAGGTGGCTGAGCTTCAGACTTCCTGGGATACCTTTGTCGGGACGTTGAATGAAAACGACACCGAAGGGGTGTTACAGGGCAGCTTGGATCAGGCAAGCCAGCAATTTGAATCGTTTACGGCCTTCGGTTATGTGGTCAAAGACGCCTTTAGCGTTGTGGGTGAGACAGGGGCGCTCGCGGGGCTAACCGTCTCTGCGATTTTCCGCATGGCGGACTTCTTAAATCCCTGCACGTTTGCAAACGTCTGCGTGACGGCGGGCGGCACGTCGCGAGATGCCCAAACCGAACCTACGGTACTCAATGGGGCCATTGCGTATACGGAACAAACGGTGAAAGGCAAGTTAATTGTCGGCTCCAACTCGACCTTACAGACTACCGGGTTGGCGGGAGGCTCCGTTACGGTCAACGGTTCAACGCTCAATGAGCACATCGTGTTGGGTCACAATCGCAACACGTTCTTTGGCGTGCCCATCGGTATTCCCTTCAAAATCGGCGGCAAGGATATTGGGGCCGTGGAAGGCATGACCGGGAATGCGGTCGGTGGTTCCGTTTTGGTGGAAGCCCTCGGAACGGACAATTTGGTGCAAATTCTTGAAAAGGCCCAGTTAAGTGCCGAGCTTGGGACGCTCAATGTCAACGCCTCCGATAAGCTTCAAGCCTACAACATGGCGCTCACCGCGGGGGGTGGTGAAGGCAAACTCTCTCTGATTGGGATGGCTGACGCGACGATTCTGGACGCCCGGAACGTGTTACAGATTGACGATGAAGCTCACCTAAAGGCGAAGGATATTTCTGCCGTGGCTAGCCGTGATGACTTTGTACTCGGTGTGGCTGGCGAAGTGATGTGGGGCCATCGAGAAGGTTCCTCGGGAGCCATTGGTGCGGGCGTCAGTGTCATTGTGGGCGATGTGGTCAATTTGGCCGAAGTCAAAGATTTAGAAACGACGGACACGGATTTACTGACCGACGCAGGAGATTGGACGGCGAGTAACAGCATCGTCTTTGATGCGCAACACAAGATGACGGCCAATACGATTGGCGCCTCGGGGGTGGGCTCGGACGATAAGAGTGAGGATACGAAGGCGGGTGAAGAAGGTAAAGCCACGCCCGCGTCGACGGAAAGCACTCGACAACCCGCTGATCAACAAGAAGCCCAAGCCAATCCTGGACAAGGGCAAGCGGGCTTTGGTCAGGTCTTTGGACTCGTGACGAGTTTTGGCGCTGGCCTATCCTCGTTGTTAGGCGAAGAAGAAGCCGCTGTGGGGGTTGGTGCGGGTGGTGCACTGCTCGCGACAGGGATTGGCAAACTCCAATCGATCTTTAGTAAAGCCGAGAGTGCAAGTACTCAGTTACAAGAAGCGTTAAGCAAAAATGCCAACGCGAGCCAAACCTCGAGCGGTTCGAACTTGAATGCCGAATCGATGATGAACGGGCAAACGAGTACGCAAGGTTCACAAGATCAAGCGAAAAAAGAAGGGGGGTTCAAGCTCACCGGTGCGGGTAGTTTTGCATGGAACGGCATGGATCTCACCAATAAGGTGACGATTGACGGTACTCGGTTTATAAACGGCTCCAAACCCACGTGGACGATGAGTGCGCCCACGGTGAAGACGCGTGCGATCACGGAACGTTGGATTGGCGCTTGGGGCGGTGCGGTGGCTGCCACTGTGACGAAGAAAGGCTCAGCGAGTCAAGCGACGATCGCGGGGGCTGTGGGTGTGAACAACAATACGACCGAAAATCGCGTCACCGTCAATGGCGTGCAGTTTAGCCGCACGACAAAGACGGTCGATCTGCTCTCGCTCATGGACGGCAAAGTCGTGGCGGAAGCGCTCGGTGTGGCCGTGAGTAAAAATGCCGGTTCGGGGAGCTTCACGGGTGCGTTTGATGCGGGTGTGTCCTACAACAAGATGCTCAATACCGTGGGGGTCGATACCGATTCTGTATGGTGGGATGGCCAATCGTTCTACAACCCAGGGTATCGTCAATTGGCTTGGTCAGGCGAAACGCAAGTGACGGGGGGGCTAGGCATCGGCGTTGCTCGTGGTAACAAGACGGCCGCAGCGGCGGGGGCCACGGTAGCCTTGGCGGATATTGAAAACAATATTACCAGCACCTTTGATCATGGTTATCTTAACGACATGAAAGACGTTGATATTCGTGCCTACGCTTCGCTGGTACAAGTCAACACGGCGCTGGCCGTTCAGGTGAGTAAAGGTAAGAATGGTAGTTATGCCTTAAATGGTTCCTTTATCAAGGCCGACGTCCTCAACAACATTACTGCACGTGCGAACAATTCCTACATTGATCTCGGTGTTGATGGGCAATTCACGCTGCTCTCTCAAGACGTGAATCGTTCTGAAATGATGGACTACTTTAGTTTCGGTACGGTTACGTCGGGACTGGGCGTTCCCGTCGAACAAGGGGATTTTGATGGCAAAACCGAATTAGGGGACGCCACCCTTCGAACCCAACCGAGTACGGACGGTGCGGATGCCAACACGAAGAAAGTGTCTGACTTCTTAGACGGCGCCAATATGACGCAAGTCTCTGTCGTCGTCGGTGTGGCGGCAGCGAAAGCGGACGGTAGCACCGGTGCGGCAGCCAACGGAGCGGTCATTGTCAATGACATTGATAATCGCTTTAAAGCGACGAGTGACGGGCTGAAAGTTCGTCGTGGGACCAATGTGAACCAAAAGGCCCTCTCGGGGGTTACGTCGGTGAATGTGGCCGTTGGGGCAGCCGGCACCGATGGTCAGTTCTCCCTCGCGGGTTCCGTGATTGTTGGTAAGACCAAACAGATCACCGAAGTCGAAGCCCGTAACGGCGTCTTTGAAAACAATACGAACCGTCAATTCTATGCGGGCAACTCAGCGCTGACGGTGGATGTGGCTGGAAATGTTTCCGTTTCGAAGAATTCCAATAGCGCAGCTATCGGTGCGGCGGTCGGGGTTGACTTTACGACCAACACGGCGAACGTGACGCTTAATCAGGTGGACGTCATAGGCGAGGACATGGAGGCGTCGGCACTCAATCAATCCCAGACCTGGATGGCGGCTGCTAACGGGTCGGTGGGGGGACGCGCTGGCGTATCAGGCTCCGTTGCGGTGAGCAAGAATGAAAATAATGCGCTCGTTAACCTCAATCATCTCGAACTTTTCGACGTCGAGACCATCAAGGGAGAGGCGACGGATGAGTCGCAACTCTGGACGCTGGCGGGGGGTGTCGGCGTCGGAACCAGTGGCGCGGGGATTGCTGGTGCGGTTTCGTCCGTGAAAGCCTCGGGTTCGTCGGGCGTTCATGCGGATACCTGGAATGTTTATACCGCTGATCATGACAAAACCAACGTTGAACTCACGGGCTCGGCAAGCGACAAGATTATGACATTGACGCTCGCGGGGGCGGGTGGTCAGGCTGCGGGGGTCACGGGTGCCGTGGCGGTCAACAAGATTGAACGTACGATGGCGGTCGATGCCACGGCCGTGAAAACGCAAGCGCGTGCTACGGAATTGGTCTCGGTAGGGCTAGGGGCTGGTTATTTTCACGTGGTCGCGGCGACGCCAACGCCGCCTAGCGGTGGATCGACTTCCCCGACTACGGAAGAACCCCAACACCTGAGCGACTTCACCATCAAAGCGCTGGCGAACTCCTCGATTGGGAACTTATCGCTCTCGGGTGGCTTTGGTGGAACCGCTGGCATTGGGGTAGGGGTATCACGCAATATCATTAATAACACCGTCTCGAGTAGCCTTTCATCCAGTCACTTTACGGCCAACAAAGTCTTGGTGCTGACCGACGCCTTAGCCGACGTCGATACGATCGGTATTGGCGCGTCCGGTGCAGGCACCTTTGCGCTCACGGGCTCCACCGCCTTTACGACGATTAAGGGCTCCGCAAAGAGTACGATCACCGATAACGTGTTAACCGTGAAGGATGCGGCGGTCTTTAATGCCTTGAGTGACCAAACGTTTGGTTCCTATGGGGGTGGATTGAGTATTGCCGGTACGGCTGCGGTTGGTCTGACCGTGACCACGGCGAACAACGACACCACGGTGCTCACCGAGTTGTCGGGTAATCAGATTACCCAAACGGGGGGCACGGGTACGCTTGAAGTCGCCACGGGGGTGAGTGACGACGATATTCATAATGAAATCGCCGAAGAAGGGGCTCTCTCCACGGCCGCTTCGCTCGCTACGAAGCGTCAAACCGAGACTGTCAACGGTATTTACGTGGGGGCGATGAACTCCTCGACCTATAAGGCGCTGGTACTCAATGCGGCCCTCTCGGGTAATACGGCGGCACAAGGTTCCTTGAATTTCACGACGCACAAGGGGAGCACCACGACTCGATTAACGGGCGATACGCTCTCTGCCGACAATGGCCTCACGGTCCACAGCGGTGACTATGCCAATGTGATGAGCGTGCTGGCCGGGGTAGCGGGTTCGACCACGGTTGCAGCGGGGGGGATTTATAACCAAACGGCCACGGCGCGTAAGGTCGAGACCGAAGTTAAATCGGATGCCTCGCTCACGGGCAAACAGGTGGCGATCGGTGCGCAAGCCAAAGAAGGCGTATCGGGCATGTTGATCCAACTGGCTGGGTCCATGGGTGTCGCTGGTTCGGCGATTGCGAATGTTACGAAGCAAGAAACGGGCGTGAAAACCGCGCTTACGGGATCCTCTTTGACGGGGACCGACCGTCTGGACGTCGATAGCACGTACTTAGGTCGCATTCATACGGTGGGCGTGGCAGCTACAGCTTCTTTCACGGGCGCTTTAAGTCTCAATGTGGTGCGCAACGTAGCCAACAGTAATGTGCAGACGCTCATTGACAACACCAAGGCCGATGCCAAGACCATTCGTGTGAATTCGCATCGCGATACCGATTGGTTCTATGGCTCCGGGACGGGCTCCTTCACGTTAGCGGGGGCCGCTGTGGTGGGCGCCGTGTCGGTGAACGATATAGGTGGTCAAACGGTCACGCAGGTGCTCAATTCGTCCGAATTTGGTAAAGAAACCAATGAAACGCTCACGATTGAAGCCAGCAATAAGGATGATTTTGAGCTCCAACAGGTCTCCGTGTCGGCTACCCTCGGCAAAGCTGCTTTGGGTGGCAACGTCGTCATTAGCAATATTTACGATACGGCGGCCACGACGGTTTTCAATTCGACCCTCAAAGCCAAGAGTGTGTCGCTATTGAGCCAGCAAAATCGTACGGTCACGGGTAACGCCCTGGGCGCTGCGGCCAGCTTAGGGTTAGGCGCCCAGATTAACGCGTTTGTGACGCGCATTGGGCCAGACCGTGAGGCGTTGGCTGGGTTCTTCACGATGACGGATATCAGTAGTCGCAGTCAAGACAAGGATTCGAAGAGCAAAACCAATACGCAGACCTATAGCGACGTGTCCTTAACGGCCTTGAACGAGAAAAATACCAAGGCCGAGAACGATACGAATACGACTAAGGTGAGTCAACTCCTCTCGGGAACCTCGCTTACTGAGGAAGAACGCTCGGAACTCATCGAGGATAATGCAAACGTCATTGGAGCCATTGCCCTCAATCACGCGGGAACGCGCGCCAACGTGGACGGTGCGACGATTCAGACGGACAACTTGAGTATCTCCTCGCTTGAAGATCCTGAAATTAACGGGGTGACGTCAGGCGTGGATGTCAAAGTAGGGGCCATCGGAGCGGGATTGGTCGGTGCAGGTGGCTCGGTGGGTATCCTTGAGCGCCATGTGGGTGCGGGGGTACGCGTAGCGAATTCCACGCTAACGAGTACGAATGTAGGTACGATCAAGGCTCAGGATAGCTCGAAGGATCATCTGGAAATCTTCCAAGGGGCGGCTGGTTTAGTCGGCGCAGGGGCTGCTTATGCACGTATTGAGAGCGATGGTGCGCTCGATATCACCGTGAATACCAACAGTACGGTGAAAAATGTTGACCTCATGGCAAAACACGCCTCCCAGGGTGAAGCGGATACCACCGGGGTGGAAGGTGGCCTTGGGGCCATCGGTGCGATGATTTCTCGAGCCTTCGATTCGACCGACGCGCGTGTGACGATTACCAACGCCACCTTGACTAATTCGACGAGCGAGGGCGTGAAGGTGGACGCCGTACGTGACCAAACCATGCGTTCGGATGCGATCGCTGGTGGGGCCGGTGCTATCGCTGGCGTCGGCGCGGATGCGCAGGTGCTGGATTCGGGGGTGAGTTCGATTACCCTCAATGGCGCCACGCTCGGTGGGAAAAAGGCTCATCTCTATGCGGAAAACCGCGAAATGCTTGATGGCTACGCAGGTGCCGTGGTGGGTGGCGTCGCTGGCGTTGGGGTGCCGTTAATTGACTTGACGAGTACGAGCGAAGCGAAAGTCTCGATCACGGGTGGCCTCATGACCGTGGGAGCCCTCGATGCGCAAGCGGTCAATGGGCGTAACGACTCTGAGGCGGAAGCGCTTCACTTCAAGGCACGTATTGAGGGTTACGGTGGGGGCGGTATTGCCGTGCCCTACAACCAAATTACGCTTACAAATGCCGCCAAGAGTGATGTGAGCCTTTCGGATATAAGGTTTGGTGTAGGTACTCAGCTTAAAGCCAATTCGGGTGGCTATACCCTCTACGACGTTGAAGGGGAAGCGAAGTACGGTGGCGCGATTGCAGCTGGGAGTAATCGCTTTCACATTAACAACGCGGCCCGTTCCACCATGACCTTGTCGGGTCAGGCAGGGAATTCTTTGGATAGCGTCGATGCCAGCGTTTCCAATACCGAAGCGATCCACCTCAAAGGCGAGTCGGCTGGCGGTGGCGTGATCGACTTCTCGCTGGACGCGTTGAACTTTAAGCATCAGGACACGTCAACCGCCCAACTCAACGTTGGGGGGACATGGAATGTCGGCGGTCGCTTCGACGCGCATGCCTTGAGTGACATGCAAGACATTCAAGTGACCCTTGATAACACGAAGGGTGGCTTGGGGGCACTCTCTGCCGTGTGGTTTACCAACGAGGTGGGTAATGAAAGCTCGACCGAAGTGAATGTGCTTGCGGGGGATGCCACGACGCACACGAGCATCACGGCGGGAGATATCAAGCTCCTCGCTGAAACCGAGTGGGGTCTGAAGCCCTATGAGGGGGGGTTGATCGTCAACTCCGAAGTGTACGGAGCGATCACGGGTAGTGGTATTGGCTTTACCAATAACTACAACCGTATCAGTTCCACGACCATCGGTAAGCACAGTCAACTCGTGGCCGGAAACAGTCTCTGGGCCATTGCCAAGACGAAGGCGGATGTGGATGCGTCAGCGCTCGCACGTACGGCCGGGGCCTTTGATGTGCAGGCGGGAACCCTCGACAGTAGCTTGACGGAGAAAAACCTCGTTACCGTGGAAGACAATGCCGTATTGCGCACCAACGCTGTTAATGGCGTGTTAGGGTTAAGTGCGTCTTCGGACAGTTCGATTGGCCAGGAGATCTATTCCCGTATTGAAGGGGCTGCGATTGCAGTGGGTGTCACTGATGCTGATTTCTCTTACGCCCGAACCAGCCAAGTTGACGTTAGCTCCTCCGCGTATTTGCGCTCGGGCGGGTCGATTTATTTAGCGGCGGGCGCCGATGAAAAAGGGGCACCCTCTCACCTTGCGACGAAACTGCTCTCCGAAAGCTACATGGGTAAAGGGGTAGCTGTGGTGGATGCTTCGCTTGACTCTGTGAATACATTAACGGACAAAGTGAACCTAGCGGGTCGTGCCATTGCCACAACGGATGCCCGAATTGTGGCCAATGAAGGGTACTACAGCATTCAAGAAGGAACCTTTGAGCGCTATTGGGGCAAGATTGATAATGGTTCCAAATTCTTGGTTTCTACGAAGGCTAGCGGGAAGAAAGAGACCAATGTGAGCACCGAAAACAGTTTCACGTTGGGAGGAGAACTCTTAGCGGGTCTTCTCACGAAAGCAAACTTTACCTTGGATAAGTTGTATGTACCAGCTTCGGAGGACATAAACAGTGTCGAGAACACGTCGGGGTTAGCGCTCTCGCGAACCGCTGCGGTCACGATTGACTCCAATACCACGGACGAAGAGGTTTTGGCTGGGTTACGTGCCAGCGTGGGTGACATTGATTCCCTTGATTTGGTCAACCAGTATTACGAGCGTTGGAAGTATCTCAATAAACTCATTGCTGATTACGATACCGGAGCGAATACGGACACGACGAAACCCGTTGTGGCGTACCGCAGCGAACGAGATGCGTTAGAGCGCCTGATGGTTGCCCGCGGATACGTGGTCAATGTGAATGGGAAGCTCCAGAAAGTCAAGAGTATCAGTGCTACGGTCATTCCGATCCGAAACGTGACCGTCTCGGGCGGTGAAATTCGCTTAGAAGTCAATGAGATAGCGGGTTCGGGCAAGATGACTGCTAATGCCGCCGAGGGCATCAAGATTAAGAACACTTCCAACGTGTCCCTCCTTCTGGACAATATTCGCATCCAGAAGAAGGGTGGGGATATCCTCATTAATGATGCTGTGGCAACTCAAGCAGGTATTCAAGCCCTTGGGTTTACAGGTACCGTTACCAATTCAGAAAGTGCCACCAACCCAACCATTGAGGTGACCTCTGCCTATACGGGTGATCGCTTTAAGATTAACTTTAAGGGTGGTGGACATTCCTATACTCAAACCTTTTTGCCCTCCAGTAATGTGATTGTGGAGGGGGGTATTGAAAATCGCGCCGGTATGTTGAGCATCAATGCCGAAAGAGACATCATCAGCACGGAGACGGGGTATTTGAATGCAACGGGTGACTTAAATCTCCAAGCGGGGGGATCCATCACTCAGTCTCACCGTTCGGGTTTATACTCCGTCGGTGGGGCGCTGGACGGGGACAGCAACGCACCCTATGCCACGAAGTTTGGTGATCTTGAGAAAGATACCGCTGGCGGAAAGGTCGATTCGGATGACAGCGTTAATAACAAAGGGGGGTTCTGGGTCGCTGGGGGCCAAATCTATATCGACGCCGATATGGTGAACCTCAATGGCGTGGTCCAAAGTGGTTATGCCCACTATAGCCTCAATATGACTAAAGACGCCCTTAACAGCAAGATCTCGTGGATTACGTTCCTTTGGAGGAAGTCAGGTCGCCCCCAAGAGGCGGACTACCGTAAAAATCGTTATCAAATCCAAGCCGCTGGACACTATGCGACGGATCAGGGATGGCGTTACCAAATAGCCGCTTGGTATGATCCACAGCATCAACGCATCATTGTCGAAGACATTGAGCCTCAAGGGGGGGCCGTCTTTATCACCGGCAATATTGGCAATACGGGTACCAACGGTAAGATTATTGCGGCCGATGCTGCCATCGACTTTAACTTGGATACGTCGTATGCGGTTGAATTGGGTAAGGTATCAACGTCGATGTCCAGTGGGATCGTTCGTCTTACGGATACCTTCTATATGGACCGTACGAGTAATGCAACGAGCTCTCAAGGGGCGCGTGTGACGGAGTTCAAGAATGGCTCTAAGGTGGTCTACGATGTCGATAAACTCGGTAAGGAAATGCCTGGAACACGTTCCGAGCCGACGGAGGATATCGATAAGTACATACCCAAAGATGGTATCTACTACATGTGGACGACCGGTAAGGCTTATGGGACGCGGTCTGACGGCTATAACTACACAAAGGATAAGTGGTGGGGTGCTCAGGATAATGCGGTGAAAAAATCGCACGAAGAGGCAGTCACTTACACGATTGGCGACGATCAGGAGTTGATCAAGGGGGCAAGCCTTACGTTGGATTACAAACGCCCAGACGATACGGGGTCAACTCACTACTTCTTTGGAAAAACGGAGAAAATCGGTGAAACTTGCTGGCCAGGGCCGACGTGTGATAAGTGGCATGATGATATCCATGATTGGGAAACCGGACTCTTTGGTTTTTATAAGCATCGTGAAGTGATTAGTACGAAGCGTTCAAACTATTCGATTCAACGCACGTATTCCGTTAAGGCGAGTAATCCCGTTCCCGTTGTCTTTATCAAGGGGAACAATACCCTCACCGTGAACGCGGACAAGGGGATTATCCTTACCGAGGACTTGACGGCCAACAACGGTACTGTGTCGCTTACGACGAAGGGCTCAATTACCTCGTTGATGCCTAACGTGGGTATTGTGGGGGCGAAGAACCTGACCATGACCGCTACAGGAGATATTGGCTCCGAACGCAGTGCGATTGCTTTGAAAGGTGGTCAAGGGGACTTGACACTTAAGGCTACTGCAGGCGGTAACCTCTTCTTAGACGGAACTCATCTCTCGCAAGGGGTGAACGTGAAGGATGCGGTTCTCGACGCGGGTCGCGATCTGGATGTGATCGTTCGTGGTCAATTGAACGCGAAGAAAGTTCGCGGAAAATCGATCAGCCTCACCAGCCTTGAGCAAGGGCTTAAGGTGGACGATTTGGTCCAGTCGGCCAATAGTACGGGTACGCAGCAATTCAATGCGAAGGCACGCAAGGATATTGCGCTCAACGTGACGTCAGGGGATTTGGCTGTCGGCCTGATTCAAACCCAAAAGGGAACCACGGGTGGCAATGTGACCATTACCCTCAATAATGGCTCACTCTATGATGCCACGGCGCTCGCGGAGTCTTCCTCGAGTGACGAGAATGAAGCCCGTAGGCAGAGCTGGATTCGCGCTGGGCTTATTAATGAACGCGGGGAAACGGCAACGCCCGATCAATGGGAAAAAGACGTCGCCACGGAAAAACAAATCGTCGCTCGTGAATTTGGCGAAGTCAAACGCTATCGAGCTCTCTCCGAGGAGGCGAAGGCTCAGCTGGATCCCGACACGAAGGCGCGCTTGGATAGTCTTGCCACGTTCTACGACGGGGTGATGACGCCTGAGGATGCCGTGGTTCGCGCTCAACAAACGGAAGGCTCGCGTCTTTATAAGCTTGAACGTGCTCAAGACGCCTACGGCTGGACGCTCAACGACTTGATGTTCGCCGTTGCCGATACGATTATCAACCCTGAAGCGGATGCTAAGACGTTGACGGGTTCCACCAATATTGTGGGCCATAACGTCACGATTAAAGCTCCCAGTAAGAGTGTGGGTAAGATCGGACAAGCCATTTCGGCTAACTTAGAGACTGGTACGAGCCAAGAGAAACTTAAAGTCTTTAAGGAACTCTCCTTGGCCGACGTGGGTGACTTTACGATGAGCAATGATGGGCTCTTAACGGTGACGTTGAAGCGCCCTGTGACGATTGACGCCTCGGGCACCACCAATGTGCTGGCAAACGACAATGTCTTCTTAGCCAGTACGGATACGGGCTCACTTACGGTGGGCAAGGTGGAAAGTAAGCAAGGCGCTGTGCGTGTGTTGGCCAACAATGGCGTGTTGCCAGGGTTAGCCAATAATGCCACCACGATTAGTGGGACCGAAGTCACGATCCGTGGTGGTGAGGGCAGTATTGGTTTGGCGGATAACCTAATTAATGTGCATGCTGCCAATTGGGTGGCGCTCTCTGCACAGTCTGGCATCTATGTCAAGGCTGTTGACGCTCAAGGTCAATTGGGCGATATGACGGTCTATGCCATGGCTGGCGGCGATCAGGTCAAGATCAATGCGAAGAACCTCTACGCTTACGAAGGCGATCCGATTCAAAGCGATGCGGATTTGGTCGACTTCTCGATCTTGGGTTACATCAAGGGTGAGAACTTACTCTTTGATGTGGCGAACGATTTCGGTAAAGAAGGCGAGCGCTTACGCTTTGGGTCGAACTCCGACATTAAGTTCACCGGGTCGATCAAGAACTTCTGGGCCCACGCAATGGGGACTGGGGAATTGAACCTCGCGGGCATTAACGCCTCGGGTGTGCTCGACTTAACGGCGGACGATAAAGTTTCGCTCGGTAATCCTGAGACGGCGATGCAGGCGAAGTCTGTGATTGTCGATGCGGCCAATACGATCACGGTCAAGGGTGGCATTGAAACGACGGGTACGGATGACGAGGATAAACTCGCCCTCATTTCGCGTAACGATGCCATCACGGTCGTGGACGGGGCTCAGATGGTGTCGGCGACCGACATCGATATGACCGCGAAGAAGGTTCTAACGGTGCAGGGTGGGTCCATTACGGCATCCAATGATGTGCACTTAGAAGGCGCCTCAGTGAAGACCACGGGTGGTCGCATCACCGCACAAAACGGTGGCGCAGCATTGACGGCTACCGCGGGCAACATTGAGGCCGAAGGGGTTGTCGTTGAAGCTGCCGACGATGTGATTCTCAATGCCACAGGTAAGGTCACGGCGGATAGCGTGAGCTTGACGTCCCACGACGGCACCATCAAGGTGGAAAGTTCGGGCGATGTGACGAGCATCACGAATGCTACCTTGGATGCGGGCAGTATGATTGAGCTCACCGCAGCCTCGCTTCTGGACTTGTCGGGTTCTACTGTGACCGGCGCTGGCTTAACGGCGAAGGTCACGGCTAACGGTGGCATTTTGCGTGCCAACAATTTCTCGAGCGACGTGACTGGTGCGCTCGCGATGGATTCGAAGGGTTCCGTGGAACTCGCGAAGACCTCCGAAGAGGAAGACAAGGGTAAGCTAACGGCGCAATCCGTCAGCATCACTGCCGTGGGTGCGTTGGACGCTGAGAAGACGACGATTTCGTCCACGTCGGGCAAGACGATGTTGACGAGTTCTGAGCAGACAATCGATGTGTCGAACGCGACCCTCTCGGGTACGCAAGGCACCGAGTTGACCGCGAAACAGACGCTCACGGCGACGGATACTGTCGTCAGGGGTGGTGCCTTCACGGCCAAGTCTGAAGTGGCGAACATCATGGCTGAAGGGCTCAATGTGGATGCGGCGAGTGCAACCTTGACAGCACATACGGCCCTCAACGCGAAGTTGGCAGAAATCGCCTCGACGTCGGGCAAGACGATGTTGACGAGCTCTGAGCAGACAATCGACGTGTCGAACGCGACCCTCTCGGGTACGCAAGGCACCGAGTTGACCGCGAAACAGA